>JAUYGW010000157.1 GCA_030690245.1 Gallionella sp.
GGGCAATATGGACATCGCCGAAACGCGCGCGCCACAAGACGGGCGAATTTTCCTGCGCCTGTCCGGCCGGCCGATTGATTTTCGGGTTGCGTCTCATCCAACCACGCATGGCGAAAATCTGGTGCTGCGGATTCTGGACCGGCAAAAAGGCATCGTGCCCCTCGGCCAGCTTGGTTTGGATGCAGCCACCCTCAATATGCTCATGACGATCATCGCAAAACCGGAGGGCATCGTGCTGGTCACCGGCCCGACTGGCAGCGGCAAAACCACCACCCTGTATTCCGTGCTGAATCACGTCAATACCGAGGCGGTCAACATCATGACACTGGAAGACCCGGTGGAATATCCAATGGCCATCATCCGCCAGACTTCAATTAACGAAGCGGCCAAGCTGGATTTCGTCAACGGCATCCGCTCCATGATGCGCCAGGATCCGGATATTATTCTGGTCGGCGAAATCCGCGACCACCCGACCGCAGAAATGGCGTTCCGCGCCGCGATGACCGGCCATCAAGTTTATTCGACGCTGAACAGCAACTCGGCCATCGGTGCGATCCCGCGCCTGCTCGACATCGGCATTTTGCCGGACATCATGGCCGGCAACATCATCGGCATCGTGGCGCAACGGTTGGTGCGCGTGTTGTGCAAGGAGTGCAAATCCCCCTACCCGCCTGACGCGATGGAACGCAAGTTGCTGGGCATCCCCGCCGATCAAGACATCACCTTATACCGCTCCGCAGGTTGCGATGCCTGCCATTATCAGGGCTACAAAGGGCGGCTTGCCATCATGGAACTGCTCAAAATGGATCACGACCTGGATGATTTGGTCTCGCGCCGCGCCAGCACCCGGCAAATCCGCGAGGCCGCGCTTGCCAAAGGGTTCCGCCCGCTGGCGATGGACGGCATCCGGCGCATCATGCAGGGCGTTACCTCGCTCGCGGAAGTCGGCCGCGTGGTGGATTTGACTGGCGGCTGACATGGCACTTTATTCCTATCGCGCCATCAACGACCGGGGTAAAACCAGCAAGGGCATGCAGGACGCCGCCAATGTGATGGATCTGGAGCTGCGCCTGAAGCGTGGCGGCCTGGATTTGATTGATGCAAAAGAGGGCCGCGGCAAAGCCGGTTCAAGACGCGGCAAAATAAAGCGGGCCGAGCTGATTACCTTTTTCTTCAATCTCGAACAGCTCACCCTTGCCGGCGTGCCTTTGCTGGAAAGCCTCGCTGATTTGCGCGACACCATGAACGACGAGCATTTCCGCAAAGTCATCGCCAGCCTGGTCGAGTCCATCGAGAGCGGAAAAAACCTGTCCCAGGCCATGGGGCAACATCCCGGCGCGTTCGATAAAATATTCATCAGTCTCGTTCATGCCGGCGAGGAGAGCGGACGCCTGCCGGAAATCTTCCTGCACATTACCGAATCGCTGAAGTGGCAGGATGAAATGGCCTCACACACCAAAACCATCATGATCTACCCCGCCTTCGCCGGTGCTGTCGTGGTGGCGATTACCTTTTTTCTGATGATTTATCTGGTGCCGCAACTGGCCGGTTTCATCAGGGGCATGGGGCAGGAAATCCCGCTCCAGACGCGCATCCTGCTGGCCACCTCGGCCTTTTTTGTGGATTACTGGTATGCGCTCATTGCGTTGCCGGTTGCGCTGCCGCTTGCCGCCAGGTGGATTATCGCATCCAGCCCGGAGATGCAATTCAAACTGGATAACCTGAAGATCAACCTCTGGGTGACCGGCCCGATCCTGCGCAAGATTATCCTGGCGCGTTTTGCCAACACCTTCGCGATGATGTACGGCTCCGGCATCAGCATCCTCGACTGCATTGCCAATTCGCGCGATGTCGTCGACAACCGCGCCGTCGCCAGGAGCCTGGACGATGTCAGGCAGGGAATCGAGTCAGGCAAAAATCTCACGCAAAGCTTCCAGGGCACCGGCCTGTTTCCGCCATTGGTGATACGAATGCTCAAGGTGGGCGAGGCGACCGGCTCATTGGATAAGGCACTGCTCAATGTCAGCTACTTTTATGATCGCGATGTGAAGCACTCCACCAGGAAAATACAGATCATGGTCGAACCGGCCATGACCATCATTCTTGGCGCACTGCTCGGCTGGGTGATGCTGTCGGTGCTGTCGCCGATCTATGACCTTATCGGCAAGGTGCAATTCTAACGGACATGGCGAGCAACCACCCCTGATTATGGAACTCACCATGCCCGTTCCCTCTCCTCAATCCTCTCCCGCAAGCGGGCGAGGAGGCAAACGAATCGCTACGCGAGGTTCACGTTAATGGAGAAACTGCTGCTATTCCTGAGCGCCCACCAACTGCATGCCCAGCTGATGGCGGGCGGAAAAATCGTTACGCAACACGAATTCGGCAATTCACAGGAAGGGCACGAAGGTTTCGCGGCCTTCCTGCAATCGGCAAAGCATCCAACCTATTTGCTGACCGATTTAATCGAAGAAGATTTCCGCCACGAAACCGTTCCGCACTTGGTCGGGCGCAGCCGCAGCGCACTGCTGCAGCGCAAGCTTGAGCAATTCTATCGCGGCACTCCTTTCCATCAGGCCACCCTGCTGCTGCTGCAAAAGACTGCGCGGCGCGACGACGACATGCTGTTTTCGGCATTGACCAACCCCGCGCTCATCACGCCCTGGCTGGCTATCATGCGGGCGCAGCAAATTCCGCTCGCCGGAATTTATTCTGTGCCGCAGATCAGCACGCCGCTGGTCCAGGACCATCCCTCAAACCACCTGTTGCTGGTTTCCTGGGAAAAATCTGCCGGGCTGCGCCAAACCTACTTCAGCGACCACTGCCTGCAAATATCCAGGCTGACGCCCGCGCATGCCGGCCTGACCTTCCAGAATGCCGTGGTCAGCGAACTCGCCCGCACTTATCAATATTTGAAGAGCCTGAGCCTGCTCCCGGCCGGGCAAACACTCGATGTGCGCCTGCTGGGCCATAGCCACGATCTTATTGAACTGCAACTGGAACTGCCGCGAAGCGCGGACATGCGCTATGACTTCGTCGACCTTGCGGATCTCGCCAGGCAACGCAATATCGACTACCGCTTCGCCGACTCGGATGCCAGCCAGATATTTCTGCACCAGCTCGCGGCCCGCCCGCCGCAAACCCATTACGCGAACGCAACCCACTTGCACTACTTTACGCTGTGGCAATTAAGGCGCGCGCTTAATCTGGCAAGCGGCGCACTGCTGCTCGGAATGCTGCTGTGGGGGGCGGCCAGCCTGTGGCAAAGCAGCGGCGATGCCGCGGAAGCCGTGGCGCTTAAAACCACGGCGCAACTCACCGAGAACGAAGCACGGCAGATCGCCCTCGCCTTCCCGGACACCTACGCTCCCGCAGCCGACATGAAGGCCGGCGTATCCGCCATGCGCAGGCTCGGCCGATACGATGCCGCGCCAAGCGGCATTTTGCATCCGCTCAGCATGATCCTCGACCGCCACCCGCGAATTGAACTTGACGATCTCGCCTGGCGAATGGACGCGACTGAACCCGCTGCGCCCAACGCACCTGCCGATGTCCCGGCCCAGGTCATCACCATCAAGGGACGGCTGATTGATTTCGCCAACGACTACCGCGCCGCGCTGAGCCATCTGGAAAACTTCCGGCGCAACCTGGCCGCGCAGGGCTTCCAGGTGACCGTGCTGGCCGGCCCCCTGGATGTCAGCCCGGGCGGCAGCATTGCCGACCAGCGCGAAACGCGCGCAACCCCCCTTAATTTCTCGCTGAAAATCTCCCGGAGGCCGCCGGCATGAAGCTTTCCAAATCGGACCTCCCGCTGATGCGCCGGAGCATCTTGACAATCTGCGCATCGGCTTTCGTCAGCACAGTCATCCTGTACATCAGCGGCGGGTATGCGGAAAGCGCGCGTATCGACCGGCGCAACGCGCAAACCCTGCTCAACGAGGCGCGCAACCATTTGGCCATGGCGCGCCAAGACCAGGAAAACATGGCGAACTATGCCGGCGAATACAGCATATTGATCGAGCAGAAAATCATCGGCGACGATCAGCGCCTGGACTGGATGGAAGGCCTGGAAAAAATCCGCCTGAAAAATCCGGTGACAGATTTCCGCTACCACATCGCGCCGCAAAAAAATTATGCTTTCGAGCCGCCGCTCGACAGCGGCAATTTCGACATCCGCTACAGCGAAATGAAGCTGCAATTCGACCTGCTCCATGAGGCGCAGCTGCTGGATTTCCTTGATGCGCTGCGCGCCGACATCAAGGGCTGGTATCAACTGGAAGGCTGCACAATGCAACGCGCAGGCGGCGAAGATGGGCAAACCACCGCAACCCGGCTCAAGGCCGAATGCAGCGGTGGCTGGATTACGCTGAAAAACCGGAGCGCAAAATGATTCATGACAAATGCCATTACAGCAACCGTCATTCCCGCATAGGCGGGAATCCAGTGGCAAAATCCGAAACATTTTTGAAGGGCTGGATTCCCGCCTGCGCGGGAATGACGAAACTTTGCATCGCTGCTGGCCTGCTCGCCATCACAACCTCATCCAATGCGAGAGAACTGGGGCGGCTATTTTTCTCCGCCGAACAGCGCGCACAACTCGAATACAACCGGCAACAACCAGACCCTGCGCCGGACAACGCCCGCTCGCTGACCGTCAATGGCATCGTGCAAAAACACGGCGGCGAACGCACCATCTGGATCAACGGCGTGCCGCAACCGGCCGGCAACAGCGATGAGCGCGCGCCGGAAAGCGTCCCGGTCGCGATTCCCGGCCGATCGCAGCCGGTCAAGGTCGGGCAAAGGGTGATCATCGGCCCGGCGGCCACCGGAAAATAGCCCCCATGCATCCGGCCCGACCTCGCCACCAAGCCATCACCAGACAGCGCGGTGCCGCGCTGATCGTCATGCTGGTGATCTTGGTGATGGGGATTGCAGCCGCGCTGGCCAACTCGCTCAGCATAACTGCGCTGAATACCGCGCGTCAGGAAACCACCGCCGCCGCACTGGCGCAGGCAAAGGAGGCGCTGATCGGCCGCGCGATATCCGACGACAACCGGTCGGGCAGCCTGCCGTGCCCGGACACGGACAACGACGGCGTCGTGGATGGCGTTGCGGGAAACTGCACCTCCTCATACATCGGCAGATTCCCCTGGCAAACCCTCGAATTGTCTGACATCGGCGATGGAAACGGAGAGCATCTGTGGTACGCCATTTCGCCATCATTCAGGGACAATCCCGCAGCCGAACCGCTGAACAGCGTGTCGCCGAATCCCTGGACAGACCCGCTGACGCTCGGGGCAGAAACGAACATCGTCGCGATCATCTTCGCGCCCGATGCCCCGCTCAGTGAACAGAATGGCCGCCCAAGCAACAACATCGCCGACTACCTGGAAGGCGCAAATGCCGACGGCGACGCGGCCTATGCGACCGGTCCGGCGAGTGAGGCGTTCAACGACCGGGCACTTGCCATCACGCGTACCGACCTCATGGTTGCGGTCGAAAAGAGAATGTCAGCCGAGGCGCGAAAGCTGTTGACGGATTTCTACGCGAACAGCTCGGTCGCTGCGGGGTCGCGCTACTTCCCGTATGCGGCCACGCTCGGCACGAACTCGCCCGCAAGCGGACTACAGCGCGGACTGCTGCCGGTGCCCTGCCGCTTCCAGAAGAGCGGCGATACTTACATTTGCAACTGTAACGGGGCCGTCGATCTCGTCAACCGCTCGAACTTCAAATTCACCGACGCCACAGGAACCTGCGTTTTATCCGGGTCCCCCCCGGATCGCTGCCAGTGCGGCGCGAGCGGCGGTACATGCATCGGAAATCGCATCCAAGCCGGCGCTGTTGCGGAAGTGCGCTCGTCGATATCGCTGGACGCGATGCAGATAGCTGTCAATGGCAAACTGACGCCGACACCAGCGGACTGGTTCCTGGACAATCAATGGGAGCGGATGATCTTCTTCGCGGTGGCCGCAGGCTGCACGGCTGCCGCGCCCGGCTGCAGCGGTGCCATGCTGAGTGTCGGCTATCTGTCGGATATCGCTGCCGTGGCAATCTCGACAGGCATCCCGCTTGCATCCACCGAGGCCAAAGCCACATCACAGTCCGGTTACCCGTCGGCGGCGGTGGATGACTATCTGGACAGCGTGGAAAACACCAATGACGACGACGTCTTCAGCATGATCGGGAAGGCGCGGGCTCCGGCCTATAACGACACAGTCGTCGCAATACCGCGAGGCTCGCTGTGACTCTTCACCAGCATAATCGCCGGTGCTATGGCTCAACAAGGCAGGCCGCGATGCTGTGGCCCGGGCGAGGCTTTACCTTGGTCGAAATGGCGGTAGTGCTGATGGTTGTCGGATTGTTGCTGTCCGGGTTGATACCGACTATAAGCAGCCAGGTCGAACAACGGCGCACGAACGAAACGCGTAAAACACTGAAAGAAACGAAGGATGCTCTGTTGGGGTTTGCTGTCGCCAACGGTCGATTGCCCTGCCCGGCCTCCGCCACCAGCAACGGTGTTGAGAGCTTCTGTAGCGGCTCAGGCTCCTGTGGCGCCGAGGTTCTGGTTCCACCCACGCATGGTCGCTGCTTCAACCCCTACGATGGCTTCGTTCCGTCTGTGACACTCGGTATCGATCCGGTCAATAATCAGGGGCAGCTGCTCGATGCTTGGGGAAATCCTGTCCGTTACGCAATCACCAATACCAAGGATACCTCGAACAACTTCTACTTCACCGCAACCGATGGCATCAAGACGCGCTGGAATTCGGGGATCTCGCCGAATCCCGACCTGCGAGTCTGCTCCACCAGCACCGGTCTGACCACCGCCACACCGGGCAGCGCGGACTGTGCTTCAGGAAAAGCATTAACCAACAATGCGGTGGCGGTCATTTATTCCCTGGGCAAGAACTCCGCCACGGGAGGTGCCAGCGACGACGAGGCTCACAACCCCAACCCACAAACCGCCATAACCGCCGACCGGGCTTTCGTTTTCCATGAACCGGCACAATCCGGCGCAACGAATGGCGAGTTTGATGATATCGTCATTTGGCTTTCTCCGAACATTCTCTACAACCGCATGGTGACGGCTGGCAAGCTGCCGTAGGAGCCAGATTTACCGGGCAATTTTTCGCATAACAATCGCGCAGCAAGCTGCGCTCCTGCACTAAGCGCGCCGCCAGGTCGTTCCTGCCGCGCCGTCTTCCAGCACGATGCCTGCTTCCAATAATTCCTTGCGGATGCGGTCGGCCTCGGCGAAGTCCCTGGCCTTCTTGGCCGCAATGCGCGCCTCGATCTGCGCAGCGATCGCCGCATCATCCAGCCCTCCTTCGCCTGCACCGCCTTGCAGGAACGCCTGCGGGTCGCGTTGCAGCAAACCGAGCACCCCTGCCAAAGCCCTGAGTTGTGCGGCTGCTTCAGGTGACTGACTGCGGTTGACTTCGTTAGCGAGATCGAACAGCACCGCCACCGCCTCCGGCGTGTTGAAGTCGTCGTCCATCGCGTCCTTGAAGCGCTGCGCGTAGGGCTCGCTCCAATCCACCCGTTCCCCTTCGACAAGCTCAGGGCGAACGGGTAATGATTTGAGTGCCGTGTACAGCCGCGTGAGCGCGCCCTTCGCGTCGTCCAGGTGCGCGTCGGAATAATTCAGCGGGCTGCGGTAGTGCGCGCGCAGGATGAAGAAGCGCACCACCTCGGCATCGTATTTTTTCAGCACCTCGCGGATCGTGAAGAAGTTGCCGAGAGACTTGGACATTTTTTCCTCGTCCACGCGCACGAAGCCGTTGTGCATCCAGTAGTTCACATACTGACCCCGACTTCCTTTTTCATGAAGCTGCGCGCCCTCGCTCTGGGCGATTTCATTTTCGTGATGCGGAAACTGCAAATCCGCGCCGCCGCCGTGAATGTCGAAATGCTTGCCGAGCAGCTTTGAACCCATCGCCGAGCATTCGATATGCCAGCCGGGGCGACCCTTGCCCCACGGCGAGTCCCACTTCACCTCGTCCGCTTCGCTGTCCTTGGCATGCTTCCACAACACGAAATCGAGCGGGTCATTTTTACTGCTCGTCACTTCGACGCGCTCACCCGCGCGCAAGTCTTCCAGCGATTTGCCGGAGAGCTTGCCGTAGCCGTCGAACTTGCGCACCGCATAATTCACGTCGCCATCCGCCGCTTGATAGGCCAGCCCGTTCTGTTCCAGTTGCGCGATCATTTCCAGCATCTGCGGCACAAACTGGGTGGCGCGCGGCTCGTGGTCGGGGTGCTGCACGCCCAGCGCGTCGGCATCCTCGTGCATCGCGTCGATGAAGCGTTGCGTCAGCGCATGGATGGATTCCTTGTTCTCCGCCGCGCGCCTGATGATCTTGTCGTCGATGTCGGTGATGTTGCGCACGTAGGTCACGTCGTAGCCGGAAGCCTTGAGCCAGCGATACACCATGTCGAACACCACCATCACGCGCGCATGGCCGAGGTGGCAATAGTCGTACACCGTCATGCCGCACACATACATGCGCACGCTGTTCGGTGTGATGGGTTTGAAATCCTGCTTGTCGCGGGTGAGGGTGTTGTAGATTTTCAGCATGAATGAATCAGAAAGTCATGGGTTTGTTGTCGTTAAGGTTGAGCCAACCTTTGACGATACGATAAATAATCCAGCAAAAGTTGGCGAACAGGATGACCCCGCCGATCATGATGACGAGGGTTGCCGTGCCGATCACCGCCCACAGCAAACCGAACCAGAAGGTGCGTATCTGCCAGCGAAAATGGCTCTCCAGCCAGGTTCCGGCGACATCATCTTTTTTGACGTAGTTGATGATGATACCGATGATGGCGGTGATGCCGGCGAAGTAAGAGAGCGCATACAGGACGTACACGACCAGGGTGAGGTTCTTCAATAATTTCATTTGCACCACATCGGGTACGATGATTTCTTCGCTCATGATTACTCCTTCGACCAGGAATCCTTCAATGTCACGGTACGGTTGAATACCAGCCTGCCGCCCGGCTGATGCTCGCGCCGGTCGGTCACGAAATAGCCCAAGCGCTCGAACTGATAACGCGTTTCCGGTGCCGCATCTTTCACGCAGCTTTCCACCCAGCCTTGCACCACGGTGAGCGAAGCCGGGTTGAGATGGGTGCAGAAATCCACGTCCCGGTCGCCATCCGGCTCCGGTACGTTGAACAGGCGGTCGTACAAACGGATCTCGGCCGGCAGCGCGTGCTCACGCGACAGGAAGTGGATCACGCCTTTGACCTTGCGCCCTTCCGGGTTCTTGCCCAGCGTGTTGTGGTCGATGCTGCAACGCAGCTCGATGACTTTGCCTGTCGCATCCTTCAGCGCTTCGTCGCAGCGCATCACGTAGCTGTGGCGCAAGCGGATCTCGCCGCCGAGCGTGAGCCGTTTCCAGCCTGCGGGCGGCACTTCGGCGAAGTCGTCGGCCTCGATGAACAATGCGCTGCCGAACGGCACGACGCGTTTACCCAGCTCGGGCATGTTGGGATGGAAATCCGCTTCGCGTGTTTGCGCGCCGTCGAAGTTGGTGATGGTCACCTTGAGCGGATTGATGACGGCCATCACACGCGGCGCGCGCAGTTCCAGGCCTTCGCGGATCGCACCTTCCATCACCGCCATATCCACGCTGTTCTCGCTCTTGGATACGCCGATGCGTTTGGCGAATTCGCGGATGCCTTCCGGCGTGTAGCCGCGCCGCCGCATGCCGCTGATGGTGGGCATGCGCGGGTCGTCCCAGCCGTTCACGTGTTTTTCGTTCACCAGTTGCAGCAGCTTGCGCTTGCTGGTGATGGTGTAGTGCAGCTCCAGCCGCGAGAATTCGTATTGGCGCGGATGACATTTAACGCTCACGTGCTCCAGCACCCAGTCGTACAGCGGGCGGTGATCCTCGAACTCCAGCGTGCAGTTGGACTGCGTGATGCCCTCCAGCGCGTCGGAGATGCAGTGGGTGTAGTCGTACATCGGGTAGATGCACCACTGGTCGCCGGTGCGGATATGGTGCGCGCGGCGGATGCGGTAGATCGCCGGGTCGCGCAGGTTCATGTTGGGCGAGGCCATGTCGATCCTGGCGCGCAACACCATCGCGCCGTCGGCGAATTCGCCGTTTTTCATGCGCGCGAACAGGTCGAGATTTTCCGCCGCACTGCGATCACGATTCGGGCTGTTTTTGCCCGCCTGGGTCAGCGTACCGCGATATTCGCGCATCTGCTCCGGCGTGAGGTCGTCCACATAGGCCAGGCCTTTGTTGATCAGCTCGACCGCGAACTGGTACAACTGCTCGAAATAATCCGATGCCCAGTGCACCTTACCGTCCCACTGAAAACCCAGCCAGCGCACGTCTTCCTGGATGGACTGCGCGTATTCCTCGCTTTCCTTTTCCGGGTTGGTATCGTCGAAACGCAGGTTGCATTTGCCCTGATAATCCTGCGCCAGTCCGAAGTTGAGGCAGATGGATTTGGCATGGCCGACATGCAGATAGCCGTTCGGCTCCGGCGGGAAGCGCGTGACGATGCTGTGGTGCTTGCCGCTTGCCAGATCGGCATCGATGATAGTGCGGATGAAATTTGAAATGGTAGCCGGGGAAGCGGCGGCGGGTGACGTGCTGCTCATGCTGGACTCTTCTCGGTTTCTATGGAGTTATTCTGCGGGGATTCACAGTATGCGCCGCAGATTTTACCCGAAAACTCGCGCGCAAAGCGGGATGCCGCCATGCGGCTTGAGTGCGGGGAAACGCTGGCCTTTATGGGCGGCTTGACACCAATACCCACATCGATACCCGCAGAATCGTGAGATAACCTGACTCAAAGTGATGTCACCTGACCCTAAAAGAAACAACAGACAAGTCACTGGAAAGCCCGTGCTTATTGGCAATATGAATGAAAAAAGCCCGCCGGATAAGGGCGGGCTTTTTTACTTATTGGTGGTGATAGGTGGATTTGAACCACCGACCTCAGCGTTATGAGTGCTGCGCTCTAACCAACTGAGCTATATCACCGCGAAGAGCGCGGCATTCTCCGGATTTCACCCTACCTTGTCAATGCGCAGGGAATATCCTTCAGTTCGCTTCCTGCAAAATCTTTTTGTATTCTGGCCAATTCGGAGCCTGTCTTGGCATCCAGCCCGTTCAGCACGAACAGGGTCACCTTGAGCTTGCTGGCGCGTTCGCCAATCTGCGCACTGCGAACTCTCTTGGAGTTCCGCAACTCATCGAGAAAATGCTGTGCCGCCTCTCGCGTCTTGAACACGCCGAGCGAAATGGCGTTTAGCCATGGCCCCGCGTCCGGCACGACAAAATAATCATCGATGCCGCGCGCCTTGAGCTGGGCAATTTTTTGGTTCACCGCCGCCTTGTCCTTCATCGGCGGGATATACACCCAATAGCCTATGGCATATTCGATCTGGCGCTGACTTAATTTATCGCCAAGCTGCAATGCGGACAGGGCGGCCGTTGCGCGCGCCAAATCGGCACCCGAGAACTCGCCCCATTCCATACATGAAACATCCGGCCTAACCGCAGGCATTGCAGGCGCCTCCACCGGCGCCTGAACAGGCGCAGGCGCTGCGGCAGGCAATACCGCAGCCGGCTTGCCTTGCGGCGCGCTCTGCACGCTGATCTTTTCCTCATGCAGCGGGGGTTGCGTCTGCACCGCTTGCTCATCGGCGGCCAGCGATCCTCCCCATTGCATCACTGCGAAATAAATCACATTCCCCAATAACAAAATCCAGACTAATGCTTTCATCACGCGCTCGTTTCCTGTGCGATTAACCAAAGACCTTGCAGAACCAGATTATCCACGATGCGCAACGGCACGTTAAGACGATTCCGCAGCACCTCTTCCGCCCCGCCGCTCAGCACGACCGGCGCGCTACCCCTTCGACCAGGCTCATAACCAGCGACTTGGCTATCGTCTTTTGATAGCCTAGTCGAATGGCTAGTAATTCCATCAGGGCAGTCACCGCCGAGCAAGGCGTGTTGCCGCTCGATTGCGCCGCAACTGGCTTGCAGCGCGCCGCTGTAGAGCGCATCGGCGGTATTCAGCGGGAATGATGCATACTTTCCCGCTTGCGCTGCCTGCAACTGGTCGGTTGCAGCGCACAAACTGCGCCGCATCAGTTCCACTCCGGGCAAAATCAGCCCGCCGATAAATTCTCCCTTGGCCGACAGCGCGTCAACCGTGGTGGCCGTGCCGCTGTTCACCACCAGGCATGTCCCGCGCACCAGATGCCATGCCGCGATCAAAGCGGCCCAGCGGTCGCTGCCCAGCTGGGCAGGGCTGGAATATCCGTTGCGCACACCGCACTGCACCTCCTGTGCAACGATAAAGCGAGGCTGTATAGACCCGCAGGCAGCGCGGATGTGCTGCGCGATTTCTTCCCCGGCGACATTGCTTGCCCAGACTTGCCTTATGCCCTCCAATCCGGCGAACTGCTGCGACAACTCACCCGCCTGCCCGACAGGCAGGACGCCGCTGCGCAGCCAGGTTCCCTCATCTACTAAAGCCCACTTGATGCGCGTGTTGCCCGCGTCGATCAGCAGTTTCATCCCAAATTCCCCATTTGAACCACGAAGGACACGAAGGCTGCGAAGAAGAACAATAGGTTACTTCCAAAGTTCAGTTCACCCTGCTGTCGATCACCCAACGTCGCGCAACCCCATGAAAAATCTTCGTGTTCTTCGTGGTGAAGTG
>JAUYGW010000231.1 GCA_030690245.1 Gallionella sp.
TTCCTGATTTAAGAAGGAACAAAAACACCCTGCGCAAAACGCAGGTTGTTGCTGATGCATCGCCTGAGAAATAAAAAAAGGGCGGAAAAGCAAAACCGCCCCTGCGAGGCGAAATTATGCTTTCAGGATTCCACCGGCTGATTTTGCTGCCGGTTTCTTAGCCACTACTTTTTTCGCAGCGGGCTTCTTGGCTACGGCTTTCTTTGCAGCTGGCTTGGCGGCGACTTTCTTGGCTGCCGGTTTTTTGGCTACCGCCTTTTTCGCTGCCGGCTTCTTGGCTACCGCTTTTTTGGCTACCGGTTTTTTTGCCGCTACCTTTTTCGCTGCCGGCTTTTTGGCTACGACTTTCCTTGCGGCCGGCTTGGCAGCGACTTTCTTGGCTACCGGTTTTTTTGCCGCTACCTTTTTCGCTGCCGGCTTTTTGGCTACGACTTTCTTTGCGGCTGGTTTGGCGGCGACTTTCTTGGCTACCGGTTTAGCGGCTACCGCTTTTTTCGCTGCCGGCTTCTTGGCTACGGCTTTCTTTGCGGCTGGTTTGGCGGCGACTTTCTTGGCTGCCGGTTTGGCGGCTACCACTTTTTTCGCTACCGCTTTTTTCGCTGCGGGTGTTTTTGCTTTTGTATCGGATGTTGCCATTTTCATTCTCCATAAAAATTTTAGAACATTCACTACGACTCACTGCACACCCAAACGCCCTGTGTTCCAGCGAAAGACGCTTGCGGCATCGGCACTGTATCCACGTTTAAAAAAACCTGCAACAAATTTCGTAGTTTTTACGCGGAAATTACCACGCTCACAAAATCGTTTTTTCCCCGACATACAACTGCGCTACCGTTTCACGCTCACGCACCAGATGCGCTACCCGGCCATCCACCATCACCTCGGCAACTCGCGGGCGGGTGTTGTAATTTGAGCTCATGCTCATCCCGTATGCCCCGGCGGAAAGCACTGCCAGCAAGGATTGCGGCGCGATCGCCAGGTTGCGCGCATGGCCGATGAAATCGCCTGTCTCGCAAACCGGTCCGACTATTTCGTAGATCAAAGATTGCTTCTCTCGATCGCCTCCTCCCCCGCAGGCGGGGGAGGATTGAGGAAAGGGTTCTCGACATACCGGCAAAATTTCATGGAACGCTTCATACAAAGCCGGGCGCATCAAATCGTTCATCGCGGCATCGACGATGGCGAAATTTTTCTCCTCGCCATGCTTGAGATATTCCACGCGTGTCAGCAACACACCGGCATTGCCGACCAATACGCGCCCCGGCTCGAGGATCAGTTTTTCGCTGCGCCCGCGCAGTGCGCCCAGCAGCGCAGCCACATAATCGGCAATCGCCGGGGGCGTTTCATCGTGGTAGCGTATGCCCAGGCCGCCGCCGAGGTCGATATGCTCCAGGCGAATGCCTTCAACGGCCAGCGCATCCACCAATGCCAGGATTTTTTCCGCCGCAGCGATAAACGGGCTGGTCTCGGTGAGTTGCGAACCGATGTGGCAATCCACGCCAGTGATGCGCAGATGCGGCAGATCGCGCGCCCTGCGGTACAGCGCGATAGCTTCGCCATAGGCCACGCCGAATTTGCTCTGTTTCAGCCCGGTTGAGATATACGGGTGGGTCTTCGCATCGACATCGGGATTCACGCGCAAGCTGACCGGCGCAACCTTGCCCATGTTCCCGGCCACTTCGTTGAGGCGCTCCAGTTCGGCAGCCGACTCGACGTTGAAACACAGGATGCCCGCATCCAGCGCCAGGCGCATTTCCGCCACGGTCTTGCCCACGCCGGAGAACACCACCTTGCGCGCATCGCCGCCTGCCGCCAGCACACGCTGCAATTCACCGCCGGACACGATATCGAAGCCCGCGCCGAGGCGCGCAAACACGTTCAGGATCGCCAGATTGGAATTGGCTTTCACCGCATAGCAGATCAGATGTTCGCGCCCCTGCAATGCGTTGCTGAATTGACGATAACCGTCAGTCAGCGCGGCGCGCGAATATACGTAGCAGGGCGTGCCGAACTGCGCGGCGATGTCCGCCAGCGGCACCTGCTCGGCATGGAGCTGGTTGTCTTGATAATGGAAGTAATCGCTCATGGTTATTTGCTTTGTTGTAAGGGTGAAGCGCCGGGCGCGGGAAGCGTAAGCGGGCCTTTGTGCCCGCAGCCTTGCAGCAGCGCAGCCAAAACCACGATAATGCCTAAAGTGATACCAAGGCGCATGATTGCATCCCCAAAAATATTAACGTACCGGATTATAAAGGCTGACCATGAACGAAAGCGAATTCAACCGACTGGCCGATGCCGCACTGGCGCGCATCGAAACGGCCATAGATAACTGCGGCGGCGATGCCGAATGCAACCGCAGCGGCAACGTGCTGGAAATCGAGTTCGACAACGGCCAGAAGATCATCATCAACCGCCACGACGTCAACCAGGAAATCTGGGTTGCCGCGAAATCCGGCGGCTTCCACTACGCCTGGCAGAACGGCGCCTGGCGCAGCCAGCGCGACGACAGCGAACTGTTCGGCAAACTCGCAGAATTGTTTGCGGAACAAGGCGAGAAAATCAGCCTGCCGTAGGGGCGAGATTCATCGCGCCCTGGTCCATCCATGCACCAAAAGAAGGGCGCGATGGCTTTGCATAGCCATTCCACTAACCCATCAAAAAACGATAGGTAAGTGGCTGGTTAATCGCGCCCCTACAATGCCACCGCCTTGAGCTCGCGGCGCAGCCTCGCGTAATCCGGGCAAACGCTTCCCACCACTTCCCAGAACGCCGCCGAATGGTTCATCTCGCGCAGATGCGCGAGTTCATGCACCACCACGTAATCGATCAGGCACAACGGCAAGCGAACCAGCTGTTCGTTGAGCCGCACCGCACCGCGCGCGGTGCAGCTGCCCCACTGCGTCTTCGCTGCCGACAGTTTGACTGTACGTGGCACGACGTTCAGCAGCGGCGCGTAATGCGCCACGCGCTCGGCGAACAACGGCTCGGCTTGCTGCCGGTACCAGTGCAATACCAGCCGCTCGATGTGGGCGGTATCATTTTCGTCCGTGACAAACACCCATAACTCCTTGCGTCGTTCCTGCACCGGCGCAGCGAACAGGCTCTGCTGCACACGCAACGCGAGACGCTCGCCGAGGAATGGAACAACCTCCTCGTCCACCCAATGCTCCGCCTGCGGCTTGCGCATCTGCCATCCATCCAGCTTTTCCACCACCCAATGCGCCTTGTCCTGCAACACGCTGTACAGCCACTTTTCCGAGGCGCGCAACGGCACGCTCACGGTAAGGCCGCGGTCATCGATGCGCAGGCCGATGCTCCTGCGCCTGCTGCTGCGCTTCAGGGTGTAGGAAATATTTTTTCCGGCAAGGAGCGCGGCGCGTTGCTCGACGGCGGGAGGACCGTTGCGAAGCGACGGGGACACCCCGGACGCGCCCCTTGCGGGTGCGGCGGGAGGGGAAACCAGATTACGCAGGCGTTTCAGCATTGACCTAACGGCAATTAGCCACGGATATACACGGATTGCCACCGATAAGACAAAGCATTGCGTGAAATCTGTCATTCACCCGAAAGGTGACTTGGATAAGAAAAACAACCCATCGAAAATCAGTGTTCATCTGTGTCAATCCGTGGCTGAACTGCTTATTTCAAAATCAATGCGGCAATTGCTGAATCTCGTTCTCGATCCACGCCTCAACCTCGGCATTGATCTCTTCCGCCTTGCGCCCTTTGGTCTCGATCGGCGCGCCGATGCTCATAGTAATCAGCCCTGCGTGTTTGCTGAACGCATTGCGCCCCCACAGCCGGCCGGCATTGTGCGCCACCGGCACAACCGGCACGCCGCTGCTCGCCGCCAGCATCGCACCGCCGATCTTGTATTTGCCGCGCTGGCCGAACGGGATACGCGTACCTTCCGGAAAGATCACCACACAGAAGCCTTGCGCGAGCCGCTCCTTGCCCTGCTTCAGCAACTGCCTCATCGCGCCCTTGCCGTCGCTGCGCTTGATCGCGATCGGGCTGGTCAGCGCCAGCGCCCAGCCGAAAAACGGAATCCGCAACAGCTCGCGTTTCAGCACCCATACCTGCGGCGGGAAGATTTTTTGCAGCGCCAGCGTCTCCCATGCCGATTGGTGCTTGCACATGACGATGCATGGCTGCTTCGGCAAATTCTCGATGCCGCGCACTTCATGGCGGATGCCGCACACCAGATGCAGCAGCGGCAGCATCAGCTTCGCCCATTGCGAAATGATGCGGTAGCGCGTGAGCGGGCTGAGCGGAAAAGACAACAACGCCAGCAGCGCAAAAACCGGCGTAATGACAATTTGCAGCAGCAGGAAAATCAGCGAACGTATGAAGATCATAGAAGGCAACTTAGCCACGGATGAACACGGATATACACGGATGGATTCATCGCATAGTTTAAATAAATATCGTCAAGGTTTGATCTGTGCAAATCTGTGTTAATCCGTGGCTAATCAATATTTCGTCATCAAACCAGTTCCGCAACCACTGACGCCAGGTCGGGAAAGACCAGCGTGCCTTCCGGCAGGCCGCCTGCCGCCTGAGTTTTCATTCCCTTGCCGGTCAGCACCAGATAAGGCTGCGCGCCCAGCGCGGCGGCAGGCTGCAAGTCGCGCAGCGAATCGCCCACGACCGGGACATCGTCGAGGTCGGCGAGGCCGTAGCGCGCCGCGATTTCCTCCAGCATCCCGCTCTTGGGCTTGCGGCAATCGCAATTGTTGTCGTTGGTATGCGGGCAGAAAAACACCGCGTCGATGCGCGCACCGACCAGCGCGCAGGCCTTGTGCATCTTGCTATGGATCGCATTCAGCATCGCCATGTCGAGCAACCCGCGCCCGATGCCGGACTGGTTGGTCGCCACCGCCACGCGATAGCCGGCCTGGTTCAGGCGCGCGATCGCCTCCAGGCTGCCGGGGATCGGCTTCCATTCCTCCGGTTTTTTGATGAACTGGTCGGAGTCGTAATTAATCACACCATCGCGGTCGAGAATGATCAGGTTCATGTTGTAGG
>JAUYGW010000256.1 GCA_030690245.1 Gallionella sp.
GACACGCTCGTAGGCGCGGCGCGTCGGGTCGGCGGCACGGGACGATCTCCTGGGCGAACCGATAGATGAAGTACGCACAGTTCACGTTCCAGCCGATGTCGAGGCCCGCCAGGTCGCTCATGGCGAAGGGTCCCATGTGGAAGCCGAAGTCGTAGAGCACCCGGTCGACGTCCCAGGGCATGGCCCCTTCCATGACCAGGCGCTGGGCCTGGGCCTGGCGCTGGAACAGCATGCGGTTGCCGACGAAGCCGGGGCAGACGCCGACCAGGGCGGCGACCTTGCCGATCTTCTTGGCCAGCTGCATCGCGGTGGCGATGACGCTCTTGGAGGTGTGGTCCGCCCGGACCACCTCCAGCAGACGCATGACGTTGGCCGGCGAGAAGAAGTGCAGGCCGATGACCGCTTCGGGCCGCTTCACCGCCGTGGCGATCTCGTCGATGTTGAGGGCCGAGGTGTTGGTGGCCAGGATGGCGCCCTGTTTGACGATGGCGTCCAGCTTGCCGAACACCTCCTTCTTGACCGCCATGTTCTCGAAGATGGCCTCGATCACCAGATCGCTGTCAGCCAGGGCTTCCAGCTCCAGCGTGCCGGTCAGCAGCCCCATGCGCTGCTCGACCTGCTCCATGGTCAGGCGACCGCGCTTGGCGGTGTTCTCGTAGTTCTTGCGGATCACGCCCAGGCCCCGGTCGAGGGCCTCCTGTTTGGTCTCGACGATGGTCACCGGGATGCCGACGTTGAGGAAGTTCATGGCGATGCCGCCGCCCATGGTGCCGGCGCCGATGATGCCGACCCTGGCCACCGGGATGATCGGGGTGTCGTCAGGCACGTCGGGGATTTTGTTGGCCTGGCGCTCGGCGAAGAAGGCGTAGCGCTGGGCCGCCGACTGGCTGCCGGTCATCAGTTCCATGAACAGCTGGCGCTCGACCTTCAAGCCGTCCTCGAAGGGCAGCGCAGCGGCCGCCTCGATGCATTTGATGTTGGACTCGGGGGCCTTGAAGCCGCGGAACTTGCGGGCATTGGCCTTGCGGAAGGCGGCGAAGACTTCCGGCGAGCCGCCGGCCACCGCGCGGTCGCGGACCTTCTTCAGCGGCATGTTCTCGGCCAGCACCATGCGGGC
>JAUYGW010000261.1 GCA_030690245.1 Gallionella sp.
AACACGATCACAGCTTCGCCGTCAGTGTATCCGAACAGGCACCTCAAGTCACCGACCGAGCCTGCCAATTCACGGCAGACTGCCCTGTGGACGATTCGGCTGATACTCCGGCACCCAATCCTGCAGCGCGGCGCGCACCTGCTCATCGGGCATGGTGGTCGATTCGGTCCACTCCAGCAATTTTTCCAGCCATGCCGCATCGGCCTGCCGCGCCTGGGCAATGCGCAGCTTGGGGTGCGGCGTAAGCAGGGTATGCTCGCTGTCCGCCAGCAGTTCTTCGTAAAGCTTTTCGCCGGGGCGCAGGCCGGTGAACTCAATCTTGATTTCCTCTTCGGTAAAGCCGGACAGGCGGATCAGGTCTTTCGCCAGATCGACGATCCTCACCGGCTCCCCCATGTCCAGCACGAAGATCTCGCCGCCCTGCCCCATCAAACCGGCCTGCAACACCAGTTGCGCCGCCTCGGGAATGGACATGAAATAGCGGGTGATCTCGGGATGGGTGACGGTGATCGGCCCGCCTCTTGCAATCTGTTCGCGGAATTTTGGAATCACGCTGCCGGTACTGCCCAGCACATTACCAAAGCGCACCATCACAAAGCTGGTGCTGCCGGAAGGCTGCAATGCCTGGCACGCCATCTCCGCAAGCCGCTTGGAAGCGCCCATCACGTTGGTCGGATTCACCGCCTTGTCGGTGGAGATCATCACGAATTTGCCGACCCCGTGCCGCTGCGCCGCGCGCGCCACCGTCCAGGTGCCCAGCACGTTGTTGCGGATCGCCTGCCATGCGTTGTGCTGCTCCATCAGCGGCACATGCTTGTAGGCCGCCGCATGAAATAGCGCCGCCGGCCGATGCTGTTGCATGACTTCATCCACCCGCGCCGCATCGCGTACATCGCCCACCAGGCAGACGAACTCCAGAGCGGGAAAAGTCTGCTTCAATTCCTGCTCGAGGGTATACAGCGCAAATTCGCTCTGTTCGAACAACACCAGTCTGGCGGGGGCAAAGCGCGCAATCTGGCGGCACAGCTCAGAGCCGATCGAGCCGCCCGCGCCGGTCACCATGACCACTTTTCCCGCCAGCAGGCCATGCAGCCCTGCATCATCCAGCACCACCGGATCGCGCCCGAGCAGATCGTCCAGTTCGATGGCGCGCAGTTGCGATACCGCCACCTTGCCGCTCATCAGGTCATCGAACGACGGCACGGTAAGCGCCTTGACCTTGGCGGCGTTGCACAACTGAATCGCGCGCTTGCGCTGCTGGTGCGAACTGGACGGCATCGCGATGATCACCTGCTGCACGCCGAGCCGCTCGGCCCATTCCGGCAGGCTGTCCAGCCCGCCCAGCACGCGGATACCGTTCAGCGTGCGCCCATGGCGTCCGGTGTTATCGTCGAGAAAACCGACCAGCCGCCAGTCGCTGCTCTTGGCCAGCTCCTTGGCCAGGCTTGCCGCCGCATCGCCGGCGCCGAGCACCAAGACCGGCTCGCCGTGCAACTTGATGGCGCCATACAGCCCCTGCTCTTTCCACATGCGATACACGAAACGGCTGCCGCCCATCAGCAGGATCAGCAGCAACGGGTTGATGACCAACACCGAACGCGGCACCACCAGGTTGAGGCGCAGCATCCAGAACAGCAGCGGAATCGTGGCGGCCGACAGCGCGACCGCCAGCACGATGCGGCGCAGGTCGGCGGTGCTCGCGTAGCGCCAGATGCCGCGATACAGCCCAAAGCGCCAGAAGATCAGCATTTGCAGCGGCACGATCCAGACCAGGGTCTGGCGCAGTTCGACGGCAAAATCCGAGGGGAGATCGAAATTGAAGCGCAGAAGGTAGGCGAGACTCCACGCCAAAGCCGCCGCAACCGCATCATGCAGCATGGCCAACATAGTACGCGGATTGAATCTAAACATTGGCAGCCTTCTTCTCCGTGGATTGATATTCCCGCCAGCACTTGTCTATCCATCCCATGAGCGCGAGGTAAGCCACAGCCCAGGCCAGCAGCAGATAGCCCTGTGCCATATGCGCCAAGCCGATCCCCCACAACGCCGACATGCCTGCCAGCAGCATCAGTGCATATTCGGTGAGCGCGGTGTTGCGATGCCCCCAGCCCATCTGCACCAGGCGCTGGTAATAATGGCTGCGATGCGCCTCAGAGAGCCTTTCGCCGCGCCACGCGCGCTTGAGCAGCGTCACGGTTGCATCGGCCACAAACGGCGAAAATACCAGCAGCGGGAACCAGAACGGCCAATACCCGGCCTGCCAGCCCGACACGCCGAACACGGCGGCAAGAAAACCGAGCGGGATTGAACCGGCGTCGCCCATAAACACCCTGGCAGGATGGAAATTAAAAAACAGAAATCCCAGCGCCGCCGCCGCAACCGAAAAATTCAGCAGCGCAAACATCTCGCTTCCACCAAGCCATGCGCCGACCCCATAGCTGCCGAAGCCGAACAATGCCATGCCGCCCGCCAGCCCATCCGAGCCATCCATAAAGTTGTACACGTTGGTCATCCACACGATAAACAACAACACCGGGATGAGCCACAGCAACGGCACCCCAGCGCCTGATACCGCAGCCAGCGCGGCAATGAAATGAACGATCAGACGGGTTCGCGCCGACAGGCTGCGCATATCATCCAGCAGCGACAGCACGAACAAGCCCGTCACAGGCAACACGATCCACCACGCCAGGAACTGCGTCAGCAACGCCCAGCCGGACAGTACGCCCGCCATCAGCGCGATGCCGCCGACCCGCGGAACGGGCGTGCTGTGCAACGAACGCTCGTTGGGGATATCGCGAACCATAACACCGGTTTTGCCCGTCATCAGAATGAACGTCAATACCAGCGTTACCAGCGCGCTGACCAGCGGAGCGTAATACGTCATGCCACTTACCATAAATTGGGGTGGCGCATTTTAGCACTACCGCCCGTGAATCATGCCCTGCACCTTCCTAAAGCCGCGCATCATCCTATAAGATGCGAGCCACCTCAAACCATGGTTCCGATATGGCGCACCTTTTCGCCGATACGCAAACCCCGCATATCCTGCTGGTCAAAACCTCGTCGCTGGGCGACGTGCTGCATAACCTGCCGGTGGCCAGCGACATCGCGCGCCATTACCCGGGTGCGCAAATCGATTGGATAGTGGAAGAAAGTTTCGCCGCGCTGCCCGGGCTGCATCCGGCGGTGCGCAACGTCATTCCGGTCGCGGTGCGGCGCTGGCGCGGCAAGCTGCTGAGCGCCGCCGCCTGGCGCGAAATCGCGGCATTCCGCAACACGCTGGCGGCGCAACACTACGACATCGCGATCGACACGCAAGGCCTGCTCAAGAGCGCGTTGCTGATGCGCGGCGCAAATGGGCTGCGCTGCGGCTTCGACCGGCACAGCGCGCGCGAACCGCTCGCGGCCAGCCTGTACCAGCGCGCTTTCCCGGTCGCGACGCAACAGCACGCCGTCGAGCGCAACCGCCAACTGGCCGCGCAGGCGCTCGGTTACACGCCGGAAGGGCAAGCCGATTACGGCATCCGGCCTCCGGCCATCGTGCGTCCCGCCTGGCTTAGAGAGGAGCCTTATGCCGTGCTGCTGCATGCCACCAGCCGCGTCGATAAATTATGGAGCGAGGCAAACTGGATTGAGTTGGGACACTATATGCATGAGCAAAATATTCGCTGCGTCCTGCCGTGGGGCAGCGCGACAGAACAGGCGCGCAGCCTGCGCCTCGCCGAGGCCATTCCCGATGCCATTGTGCCGCCGCGCCTGAACTTGAACGAAGCGGCCGCCCTGCTCGGCGGCGCGCAGACGGTGATCGGCGTGGACACCGGCCTCGCCCATCTCGCGGCGGCATTGGGCGTGCCCACCGTCGGCATTTACACCGCGACCGACCCGGCATTGACCGGCCTGTATGCGGGCCGATGCGCCGTCAATCTCGGCAACATCGACCGCGCGCCGGACACCGCCGCCGTCATTGAGGCGCTGCCCGCCTTTACAGATATTTCTCAAGGAATGGCGGCATGCTGAGTCCGCGACTGTTCTACACCCTCGCGCTGTGGCTGCTGCTGCCGTATATCTTCCTGCGCCTGCTGTGGCGCGCGCGCAAGCAGCCGGAATACCTGCACCACATCGGCGAGCGTTTCGGTTTTTATTCCGTGCGAAGCAACAAACCGGTCATCTGGCTGCATACCGTCTCGGTGGGCGAAACCCGCGCCGCGCAGAGCCTCATCACCCGGCTGCGCGCAACCTACCCCGATCATCAGATCCTGCTCACCCACACCACGCCGACCGGCCGCGCCACCAGCGAACAACTGTACGGCGATGGTGTGCTGCGCGTATATCTGCCCTACGACTATCCGTTTGCGGTGAACCGTTTCCTGCGCCATTTCAAACCGCGATTCGGCATCCTGATGGAGACGGAAGTCTGGTTCAACCTGATCCACGCCTGCCGCGAATCCGGCACGCCGCTGCTGCTGCTGAATGCGCGCCTGTCGGAAAAATCGGCGCGCGGTTATGCGCGATTTGCGCGGCTGACCCGCGACGCGCTGGGCGAGCTCGCCGCCGTCGCCGCACAAACTGCCGACGACGCCGCGCGCCTGACCGGCCTCGGCGCAAAGAATGTTTCCGTGATGGGCAATCTCAAATTTGATATCGAGCCGCCGCCCGCGATGCTGGAACTGGGCAGGCAATTGCGCGAGCAGTTCGGCGCGGGACGCAAGGTGTTTCTCGCCGCCAGCACCCGCGACGGCGAGGAAGCGCTGCTGCTCGATGCGCTGCAACAGGTGCATATCCCCGGCCTGCTGCTGGTGATCGTGCCGCGCCATCCGCAACGTTTTGCGGAGGTCGCGGCACTGCTGGAGCAGCGCCGCATCCCGTTCCGGCGCAGGAGCGAAATGAGATCGGTAGATGAGGTTCCGGCAGAAACCCAAGCAGTGCTGGGTGATAGTATGGGGGAGATGTTCGCCTATTACGCCGCCGCCGACCTCGCCTTCATCGGCGGCAGCCTGCTGCCCTACGGCGGGCAAAACCTGATCGAGGCCTGCGCGGCCGGCGCGCCGGTACTGGTCGGCCCCTATACCCACAATTTTTCCGAAGCGACGCGGCTGGCGGTCGCTGCCGGGGCGGCGACACAAGTGCAGGATAGCGGCGGGCTGGTCATGGAATTGCAGCACCTGCTGGACAGCCCGGATGCTCTGCGCGCAATGCATAGCCACTGTGCCGAGTTTGTGGAATCCAATCGCGGCGCAACCGACAAATCGCTGCAAATCATCGTATCGCTGTATGCCACAAACCCTTCTGACAACCCGCCGAATTTGAAGTAACTTCCAAGCAACGGCAGGCCAGCCATTACAGTCGGCTACCCATTCATCGCAGCCATTTTTAGGCTAAAATCTGCCAGTTCCCGATAGATATAGATTGAAACAAACATGCTGATTCGTATACCTGTCAAACAACTGCGCCTGGGTATGCATGTGCATGAACTCTGCGGCTCATGGATGGATCACCCGTTCTGGCGCGGCGCCTTTCTGCTCGACAACCCAAACGACCTGAAAACTATCTTGGCGACCAGCATCAAGGAAGTGTGGATAGACGATGCCAAAGGCTTGGGCGTCGAGGGCGGCGAGGATGAGGAAGTGATTGCGGCGGAAGTCGAAACCACTTTGGTGCAGGCCGACAAGGCAGGCCCGGCAGTCCAGCGCGTCGATATCGTGCAAGAGGCCACACGCGCCATCAAGATTTGTGCCAAATCCAAACAGGCTGTCACTTCCATGTTCAACGAAGCACGCATGGGTAAAGCGTTGAGCGCAGACGATGCGCTGCCCATTGTCGAGGAAATCTCCACGTCGGTGATGCGCAACCCCGGCGCGCTGATCGGGCTGGCCCGCCTGAAAAACAAGGACGATTACACTTACATGCATTCGGTGGCGGTGTGCGCGCTGATGGTATCCTTGGCGCGGCAGCTGGGGCTGAACGATGATCAGGTCCGCCAGGCCGGCCTGGCCGGTCTGCTGCATGATGTCGGCAAAATGATGATCCCGCTAAGCATCCTCAACAAGCCGGGAAAACTGACCGACACCGAATTCGAGGCAGTAAAGAGCCATCCGCTCGAGGGGCACAAGATGCTGCTGGAAGGCAGCGGCATCGGCGAGGCGGCGCTGGATGTCTGCCTGCACCACCACGAAAAAATGGACGGCAGCGGCTATCCGGAACGGCTCACGGATGCGCAGATCAGCCTGTTTGCCAAGATGGGCGCGGTATGCGATGTCTATGATGCGATCACCTCCAACCGCCCCTACAAAAGCGGCTGGGAACCCGCCGAATCCCTGCGCAAGATGGCGGAATGGAGCAAGGGGCATTTTGATGCCACCATTTTTCACGCTTTTGTCAAAAGCATCGGCATTTACCCGATCGGCTCACTGGTCAAACTGGAGTCCGGGCACCTGGGGGTGACCGTAGAGCAGACCGCAAAATCGCTGCTCACGCCCGTGGTGAAAGTATTCTTTTCGATCAAATCCAATGCCCGGATTCCGCCGGAGATGCTGGACTTGTCGAAGCCGGGCTGCAAGGACAAGATCGTCTCGCACGAAGATCCGGCAAAGTGGGGAATCGGCGACATCCACGAACTGTGGAGCGGCATGCCCGTCACGCCCTGGTAGCGATCCCAGCAAAAAATCCTTTTTGCGTTTATAATCCGCGCCCTCCGAGGGGTGCTGCAGCGGGTCTGGACAACCGGTCCCCCGTCAGGCTCGGATGTTCCAACGGCACCTGTTCATTAACTTTTATGAATGGAGTGCTTTATGAATGCCGCTTTCACCGATTACAAAGTCGCCGATATGTCCCTGGCCGCATGGGGACGCAAGGAACTCGCCATTGCCGAAATCGAGATGCCCGGCCTGATGGCGATCCGCAAGGAATTTTCTGCTTCGCAACCGCTCAAAGGCGCACGCATCACCGGCAGCCTGCACATGACCATCCAGACCGGCGTGCTGATCGAGACGCTGACGGCATTGGGCGCGGAAGTGCGCTGGGCATCGTGCAACATCTACTCCACCCAAGACCACGCAGCAGCAGCCATCGCCGCAACCGGTGTGCCGGTGTTCGCCTACAAGGGCGAGTCGCTGACCGAATACTGGGATTACACCCACCGCATTTTCGAATGGAAAGATGGCGGCTTTTCCAACATGATTCTGGACGACGGCGGCGACGCCACCCTGTTGCTGCATCTGGGCGCACGCGCCGAAAAAGACGCGTCGCTGCTGAACAACCCGGGTTCCGAAGAAGAGACTTGTCTGTTCGCGTCGATCAAGGCCAAGCTGGCAACCGACAAGACCTGGTACTCCACGCGTCTCGCCGCGATCAAGGGCGTGACAGAGGAGACCACCACCGGCGTGCACCGCCTGTACCAGATGCATGAGCGCGGCGAACTGAAGTTCCCGGCGATC
>JAUYGW010000263.1 GCA_030690245.1 Gallionella sp.
GGCAAGTGACCGGAGCCTGGTCTTTTGACAGCGAATTTCAGTTTGACCCGAACCAGTCGCAAAGCCAGCGCTACAACATCGCCACGCGTTATCGCCCGGAGCCGGGCAAGTCCCTCGACCTCGGCTACCGCTTCGCCCGCAACACCTTGCGCCAGATCGATCTTTCCGGGCAATGGCCGTTATTCAAGCGTTGGCATGCGGTGGGGCGCTTGAATTATTCCTTGCAGGACGGCAAAACTTTGGAGTCAATCGCCGGGCTTGAGTATAATCAAAGCTGCTGGACGTTTCGTTTTGTAGCGCAACGCATCACTGTCGCGGCACAGCAGGCTAATACGGGCATTTTCCTGCAGCTTGAACTGAACGACTTTGTCAGCGTCGGCGTAGATCCCATTAATGCCTTGAAGCAAAACGTGCCCAGCTACACCAAATTAAACGAGAAGCCCGCCAATAAACCCAGTGCAGCCTTGCGTTGAACAATGCAGAGGAATAATGATGTATAGAACGGCAGCCATCGCGCTGATTTACTGCACCACATTGATTGCAGCGCTTCCTGCCTGCGCCGCCGCACCGGTTCAGGCTTCGCCTACCGTTATCGATCCGCAACAGCAGGTTGCGGTGATCGACTCCGTGGTTGCGGTGGTCAACGATGATGTGATCACCCGCATGGAACTGGATGACCGGCTGCGCATGGTGGTGCACCAGTTGCAGAAACAGGGCACGCCGCTGCCCGCGCCGGAGGTACTGGAAAAGCAAATCCTCGAACGCATGATCACCGACATGCTGCAGGCGCAATTCGCCAAGGAAAACGGCGTGCGCGTAGACGATACGCAACTGGATCTGGCAATCACGCGCATCGCGCAGCAAAACAACTTCCCGTCCGTGGCTGAGTTCCGCGCCAAGCTGGAAGCGGACGGCGTGGATTTCAAAAAATTCCGCGAGGAGATACGCAGCGAAATTATCTCCACGCGTTTGCGCGAGCGCGAGGTGGAAAGCAAGCTGGTGATCAGCGATACCGAGGTGGACAGTTATCTTGCCAACAAGAAGAACATGGGCGGGGCGGAAGAGGAGTTCTATCTCGCGCATATCCTGGTGGTGATACCGGAGCAGGCCAGCGCGGAAAAAATCCAGGCGGCGCGCGACAAGGCGGAACAGGCTTTGAGCCAATTGAAGGCCGGCGCGGATTTTGCGCAAGTGGCGGCAGGCTACTCCGATGCCAAGGACGCGTTAAAGGGCGGCGATCTTGGCTGGCGGCCAAGCGACCGCCTGCCGCCATTGTTTACCGGCGAACTGCAAAAACTGCAACCGGGGCAGACTACTGCCGTATTGCGCAGCCCGAACGGTTTTCACATACTCAAGCTGGTTGAGCGGCGCAGCGGCAGCGCGCCGGTGGTCATCACGCAAACCCATGCGCGGCATATTCTGATCAAGACCAGCGAGATTGTTTCCGAAAATGAAGCCAAAAACCGGCTGATGAAAATCATGCGGCGCATCGAAGGCGGGGCGGATTTCGCCGAGCAGGCCAGACGCTTTTCCCAGGACGGCAGCGCGCAACAGGGCGGCGACCTGGACTGGCTGTCCCCCGGTCAGACCGTGCCGGAATTTGAAGAGACGATGAACAAGCTGCAACCCGGCACCATAGGCATGGTGCAGACGCAGTTCGGCTGGCATCTGATCCAGGTGCTGGAACGGAGGAATACCGATGTCAGCGAGCAGCAGCAACGCCAGCAGGCGCGCATGGCCATCGGCACGTTCAAGTCCGACGAGCAGTATCAGGACTGGCTGCGCCAATTGCGCGACCGCGCGTTTATCGAATACCGCCTCGAAGAAAACCAATAAACAGTGAGTGCGGCACCCTTCCCATCGCCGTTGGCAATCACCGCCGGTGAACCCGCGGGCATAGGCCCAGATTTATGTGTGCAGCTTGCCGCCACGCCGCCCGATGTTCCCTTCGTAGTCATTGCGGATAAATATCTGTTGCAGCAGCGCGCCGCGCAACTCGGTATCGCGCTGCAAGTGCATGAAATGGTAAGTGGTAAGTGGGGAGTAGTGAGTGGAGATTCACAGGGGTTTTCCCATTCACCACTATCTACTCACCACCCCCTAAGAGTGATCCATATCCCGCTCGCCGCACCATGCCATGCCGGTGTGCCGGATGCGGCAAACAGCGAATATGTGCTGGCGACGCTGCGCCGCGCCGCACAAGGCTGCCAAAGCAACAAACAAGAACCGGAAGAATTTTCCGGCATGGTCACCGCGCCGGTGCATAAAGGCATCATCAACGACGCCGGGATACCGTTCACCGGCCACACCGAATTCCTCGCCGGACTAACCCATACCGATCTGGTCGTGATGATGCTGGCGGGCGGCGGGATGCGCGTGGCGCTGGCCACCACCCATCTTCCGTTGAAAGATGTGCCTGCCGCAATCACCGCAGCGCTGCTGGAAAACGTGCTGCGCATCATCCGGCGCGATCTGCAAACCCGCTTCGGCATCGCGCAGCCGCGTATCCTGGTGGCCGGGTTGAACCCGCACGCGGGCGAAGGCGGCTATCTGGGGCGCGAGGAAATCGAGGTAATGATTCCGGTGCTGGACATGCTACGCGCCGAGGGCTTCGATGTCAGCGCACCGCTGCCTGCCGATACCTTGTTTACGCCGCAAAAACTCGCGCAATGCGACTGCGTGCTCGCGATGTATCACGATCAGGGACTGCCGGTGCTCAAGCACGCCAGCTTCGGCCAAGGTGTAAACATCACGCTCGGCCTGCCGATCATCCGCACTTCGGTGGATCACGGCACGGCATTGGATCTGGCGGGAACCGGCAAGGCCGACAGCGGCAGCCTGCTCGAAGCGATCAGGGTCGCGGCGCAGATGGCGCAGAACGAGCAGGCGTATCGACCGTAGGGGCGCGATTTATCGCGCCCTGACCTATTCGCGCGCCAGAAGAAGGGCGCGATGAATCGCGCCCCTACCTGATTATCTAACCATTGGAATAAAGGGCGGCAACATGAATCACCATGCCAAGAAGCGTTTTGGCCAGAACTTCCTTGTCGATGAGCGGATCATCGCCGATATCATCGGCGCGATTCGCCCGGAACCCGCCGACAATATGGTCGAGATCGGCCCCGGGCTGGGCGCGCTGACCCGCCCGCTGCTGAAGCGATTGGATCATCTGCATGTGGTGGAAATCGACCGCGACATCATCGCGCGATTGGAGAATGACTACCCGCAGGAAAATCCCCCTGCCCCCCTTTTTCAAGAGGGGATCGCCGTAAAGCCGAAATTGACCATCCATGCCGGAGACGCATTGGAATTCGATTTCGCGACGCTGCCCGCCCCGCTGCGCATCGTCGGCAACCTGCCGTACAACATCTCCTCGCCGCTGCTGTTCCACTTCGCCGCCTATGCCGGGCGCATTAAAGACATGCACTTCATGCTGCAAAACGAAGTGGTCGAGCGCATGGTTGCCGAGCACTCCACGCCGGAATACGGGCGGCTGTCGGTGATGCTGCAATACCGCTTCCACATGGAAAAGCTGCTCGATGTGCCGCCAGAGTCTTTCCGTCCCGCGCCCAAGGTGGATTCCGCCATCGTGCGCATGATCCCGATTCCCGCCGGCGAAATCAGGGTGCGCAACGAAAAGCTGTTCGCCGCCGTCGTCGGCGCGGCATTCGGACAACGCCGCAAGACACTGCGCAATACCCTGCGCGGTTATTTGAATGAAGCTGATTTTGAGATGCTGGGCATCAACGCCCAACTACGCGCGGAGAACCTGGCCGTGGCGGAATTTGCGGAAGTGGCGAATTATCTGGATAAGCCTAAAACCAGCGATTAGCCACAGATTTACACGGATTACCACCGATAAAACAAGTATTGCAACCCCCGCTTCACCAGAAAAATGGCTTGGGCAATAAATCTACCCCATTGCTAATCAGTGTCCATCTGTGTAAATCTGTGGCTAACTATTTTCCAGGTTTATGGGATAAAAGCTCATTTCAGTTGGCTTCATATTCCGCTCAACCGAGACCATACTGTTTCAGCCTCTTCCACAGCGTGGTGCGCGACATGCCGAGCTTTTCGGCAGCCGCCGCCTTGTTTCCCCCGGTTTCCTTTAACGCGAGCATGAGCGTCTCTTTTTCCTGACCTGCTTGCTGCGCAGGGGCACGATAGTAACGTTGCACCAGCGCCGAGGCCGACGCCGGAGTGTCATCAGCCTGTAAATTGGCGATCAGACGGCTGGTTTCCTGAATCTCCGGCGGCAGGTGGCGCGCCAGGATAGTCGTGCCATCCACGTGCACCATTGCATATTCCAGCGCATTCACCAGCTCCCTGACATTGCCCGGCCAGCTATATGCGCCAAGCGCATCAAGCGCCTCGTTGGAAAGCTGGATGTCGCGCCCCGGATGGCGGTTAAGCATGTCGGCAAGCATGGAACTGGCCAGCAGCGGAATATCCTCCTTGCGTTCGCGCAACGCGGGAACATGCAGCGGAAGCACCCGCAGCCGGTAATAAAGATCCGCGCGGAATTCGCCGCGGCTCACCATGGCCGGGAGATCGCGGTGCGTCGCCGCGATGATCCTCACATCCACCTTGCGCGTCTGATTTTCGCCGAGCCGTTCGATTTCATGTTCCTGCAGGACGCGCAGCAGCTTCACCTGAACGCTCATAGGAACCTCGCCGATCTCATCCAGCAGCAGCGTCCCGCCGTGCGCCGCCTCGAAGCGCCCTTCGCGGGCCGTGGCCGCGCCGGTGAATGCGCCGCGGGCATGGCCGAACAATTCGCCTTCAAGCAGCTGTTCGGGAAAGGCGGCGCAGTGCACCCGCACGTAGGGCCCCTTGGCGCGGCTCGAGTTTTCATGCAGCGCGCGCGCAACCAGCTCCTTGCCGCTGCCGCTCTCGCCGGTCAGGAGGATGCTGGCCTCGCTTGCCGCCGCCCGCAGGATCTGGCGGAACAAATCCCGCATCACCCCGCTGTGCCCGACCAAACCGCCCAGGCGCAGCCTGTCTCTGGCGGCCTCTTCCAGCTGCATCTCATGGGTGCGGTCGCGCAACACCACGGCGCAGTATGCCAGCCGCTCATCCGTGGGCAGCACCATCGCCCACATGCGCAAGGGGATCAGGGTGCCGTCCGGGCGCTGCACGACAAGGTCTTGAATTTTTTTCCCCTGGATTGCGTTCTTCATCAGCGAGCAATGCCCCCCCTTCTCGCAGCTCCGCGCACAAGCCGTCCCCTGAAAAAGGCTGGGGCAGAGTTTATCCAGAATATTGTCGTGGTTCTGTCCCAGCATGCGGCTGGCCGCTTCATTGATCGCCACAACGTGGCGCCGCTGATCCAGAAAAAGAATTCCCTCCTCCAGATTGTCGAGAAACTGCCTCAAGCCTGGCAAACTAATCATAACTATCCACCTCCCGCATCTAAACGTTTACTATGGACGGCATGTTAACGTTTCTTTTTAACATCGTCAACTTACACCCTGAACATCGGCACATGCAATTGACTGTTTTATAACAAACTAAATATCTGGCACGGTTAATGCTTATTAAAATGCAACCTCCTATGAAAGGCATGTTTGCCTTCATAGGCGAAAACCCCCTCGCCAGGACGGCAGGGTATTTCACCAAGTTATAGACAAGGAGCATTATCATGAAAACACATATTTTATCTGGACTTATCCTCGCTGGCGTTTTGGCTACTTCAGCCGTACAGGCCGCAACATCGCCCTCGGTTATGGAGATTTACTCCGGCATGAGCGCCGCTGCGATACAGAAAGATCAGCAAGCAAACCCGGCCGCCGAGCGGCACTCAACGGCGGGCAAGTCAACGTGTTACTGGAATGAAGGAAAGGGTGGGGCCGACCTGCTGTACGCCGCTTACCCGGGCGATGAGTTTGTGGAAAAAGCTTACCTCTCTCCGGCTAACCAGCAATTTGTTTGCTAGCAGGTTTTATGTAGACATCTTCCACGGTCTGCAGAAAGCGCAAGCTTCCAAACGTTTCTCCAAGTCTTAACCTCTCCCAAGCAGTTAAGATGTTTTGCCCCTGAACCTTCCTGGTTCAGGGGCCTTTTTTTGCGAGTTAAACGAACCGAAGGCGCGCTCAACGGCCGGATACGGCGCAAGCTTGTGGCTTGTCGTATAGAATGCAAAAGCAAGTTTTTGTCATAATCGAAATCGTTAACCGAGGGAAATAAAAATGTTTACCCAATGGAAAAAAATGGCTGCAACCCTGTCTGTCGCCGCACTGCTGAGCATGGGTCCGGGAATGGTGTCAGCCCAGGATCACAGCCATTCGCATGGCGATGAAAAGCCGGCGCAACTCACCCTCGACAGCGGCAAGAAATGGGCCACTGACAACAACCTGCGCCAGAGCATGGGTCTCATCCGCGACGCGCTGGCAGCCGAACTCCCTGCCATCCATTCCGGCAAAGCCACGAGGGAACAATACCGGGCACTGGCGCAAAAAACGAACGACCAGATTGCGTTCATAGTGAAAAACTGCAAGCTGGAGCCAAAAGCGGATGCGATGCTCCATCTTGTGCTGGCCGACATTATTGCCGGTGCGGACGCGATGATGGCGCAGGGTGGCAACGAGGCGCGCAAAGGTGCGGAGAAAATCGCCCGCGCGGTGGATAACTATGGCGCTTATTTTGCCCATCCCGGCTGGCATGGAATGAAGCACGCCCATTAAAACCTGAGGCGAATTGCCGCCCTATGACCCTAAAATCGGCAGTGCCGTCCGCAGATTGCGCAGATTTTCATGTGGTTATCATTGATGGTTGCATCACCCAAAAAGGGAACGAACTTAACGAGATAATGGTTCGTTCAATCGGCGAAAATCTGTGTAATCTGATGTAACTACTAGCCATTCGACTAAGCTGGCAAAAAACGCCAGCAAAGTCGCTGGTTATGCGGACAACTGCTTTTTCTAGGGTGACTACTCCTCGCGCCGGCGTAACGCGCGCCACACCCAAACTCCGGACAACAACAACGCAGCAGCCAGCAGCCACAGCGGCCAGCGTGCGGGCCGATTCCAATCGCGGCGCAGTTGGCCGCGCTGGGCAGCATCCACGCGCCAGTATTTGAGTTTGTTGTTTGCCATCACGTTGGGCTTCACGTTATGCAGCCAGCCGTGCTGCAACACGTAACTCTTCGGATGAAAGCCCCACAGCCACGGCGAGTCGCGGCGCAATATTTCCAGCATTTTGTCGATGATAGCCTGCCGCGCCGGGCTGTTTTCCATGTTCTTCATCTGCTCGAACAGCCGGTCGTATTCCGGGCTGCTGTAATTCGCCGCATTCTCGCCGCCCTTGCCCACCTTGGCTTGTGCGCCGTGCAGCAGAAATAAAAAATTCTCCGGGTCAGGATAATCGGCATTCCAACCCATGTAGAACATTTGCGTGTCGCCCTTGCGGATCTTGTCCTGGAAACGATTCCAGTCAGTGCTGCGTACATCGAGTTGCACGTTGATTTTTTCAAATTGTTTGCGCAGCCAATCCAAGCGCGACTTGCCCCCCACCCCAGTCGCGGTTGTATCCATGTGTATTACCAACGGCTGCATGGTTTTTGCGTCCACGCCATTGGGATAACCTGCTTCGGCGAGCAACCGCCTGGCTTCTTCGATGGGTTTGCGTTGCGGCGCACCGCCGACCCAGTCATACACAGCGCGGTTGATGCCCGCCTCGCCCTCGCGGTAACCGAAAATACCGGGTGGGAGCGGCGATTGGGCGGCGATGCCGCGCCCGTTGGCGAAAATGGAAACGAACTCCTCGAAATCTACCGCGATTGCAATCGCCAGCCTTAGCTTGCGTGAACGATCAGATGACCCTCCCACCGTAGGATCCTGCCAGTTGAAGCCGGTGTACATCGTGGAAGTCGAAACTGCGGTCGAAAGGCCGATACCCTGCACCTTCATCGCATCGGTCACCGCCGCTTCGCCGCCGGTGGCCACCTGCACCGCCTGATCGAAGCTGTCCGAACTGATGCCGGAAGCATCGTAATAGCCCTGCAAGAACTTGTTCCAGTAGGGGATGGTTTCCTTTTCCAGGCTGAAAACCACCTTATCGATCAGCGGCAACGATTTGCCCGCATCTGCCAGCAGCCCGGCCTGCGTGTCGCCCGCCTCGCCTTCGGAGGGGTAAGTCTCGCTGTCGTAATACGGGTTGCGGCTCAGCACCATGCGCTGGTTGGGATTGTTCTCCGAAAGATAATACGGGCCGCTGCCCACCGGCCACCAGTCCAGCGTCAGGTTGCGTTCGCGCATCCCCGCCTGCGCGTAGAAGCGCTCGGCCTCATGCGGCATCGGCGCAAAAAACGGCATCGCCAGCCAGTAGGCGAACTGCGGATACTTGCCATGCACCTCGATGCGGTAGGTGTGCTCGTCCACCACCTGTACCCCCGGCAACGGATACGCGTTCAAATCGAGAAACGCATCGGGCGTTTTTTGCAGCGCCTGTTGCAACGTCGCGGCATAATCTTTCAATCCGACGATGTATTCGCTCATCACGCCGAAAATCGGCAAATGCAATTGCGGATGCGCCAGGCGTTTGATCTGGTAGGCGTAATCTGCCGCCGTGACGCTGCGCGTACCGCTGTGCGGAAAATCGTCCAGCGCATGAATGTCGCGCAAATCGCGCGGCGTCAAATGATCGTATTCCGGCTTGCCCTGCTGATCGCGTGCAAACGCCGGATGCGGCTGGTAGCGCATGTTCGGCTTGATATGGATTTCGTACACGCTGAAGGCGATCTTTTCCGCCGGCGCATTGTCCGGCAACGGGCGGCGGTTCTTGTCCAGGTAACGTACCGCAGGCATCCCGCTGGCAGCCAGCGGAACCAATTCGTAAGGGCGCTTCAGGTAATGGTATTGCAGCGGCGGCGCGTAAATCTGCGCGAGGAATTCATACTCGTTTTCGCTGTATGCCTGTGCCGGGTCGAGATGCTTGGGGCGCTCGGTAAACGCGGTATAAAGAATCGGCTTGCCGTCGTCCGAAGCCGGATAAGGATTGTTCCACAACCCGCCGCCACACGCGCTAAGCAGCACAACCAGAAGTAAAACGAACCGGGCTCTCATGGCGCAAAGTGTAGCGGAATCAAGCCGGCGCGTCATGGTTAAGGAGCGTGAGGTTTTCGGGCAATCTCTGGTGTTATACTTACGCCTGATTTATTAACCACACCCGCGAGGAACACATGAAACGATTTTGGATGCTGCTGACGATTGCGCTGACCAGCGCGAGTTTATTTGCCGCAACGGCTGAAGCAAAGCGTTTTGGCGGAGGCAGCAGTTTTGGCAAGCAACGGACGATGGCCCCGCAACAGGCGCAGAAAGCTCCAGCTGCCGCTCCGGCTCCGACCGCAGCACCTGCACCAGCCGGCAATAGGTGGCTCGGCCCGCTGGCCGGCTTGGCTATTGGCGCGGGTTTGGGCGCAATGTTTGCCGGTGGTTTAGGTGGTTTGGGCGGCGCGATGGGCGGCATCCTGATGGCGTTGGCCGCGGCTGCGCTGGTGATGTTCCTGATCGCTAAATTCCGCAAACCGCAACCGATGCAATATGCCGGAGCGGGTTCGCCGTACGGCAACCCCGAACCTGCGCAACAGCCGTTGGCCGGCGGCAGTGCCGCACCCGTCGCCGCATCTGCCGCTCATGCAGGAAACATTCCGGCGGACTTCCCGGTAGAAAGTTTTCTGCGCAGCGCCAAGACTTCGTTCATCCGCTTGCAGGCCGCGAACGACCGCAAGGATCTGAACGACATCCGCGAATACACCACGCCGGAAATGTTCGCTGAAATCTCGATGCAGATGCAGGAACGCGGCGATGCACCGCAAAAAACCGACGTGGTCGCAATCAGCGGCGAGTTGCTGGAAGTGGCGAATGAGGGCGATCTAGCGATTGCCAGCGTGCGCTTCACCGGACAGTTGCGCGAAAACAACGGCGCACCGGAAGGCGTGGATGAAATCTGGCATGTGCAGAAAAACCTGCGCGATGACAAGTCAGTGTGGCTGCTAGCGGGTATTCAACAGTCCGTTTTGCATTAATTCAGCTATGTTCACCCAACCTTCTGCCGCAGCACTGAATCATTTGCTCACGCAGAACAGTTGGGCGTTACCGAAGCTCGCGCGCTTCGCGGGAAAAACGGCACGATTCGATATCGCGCCGTTTTCTTTTGCCTACACCATTCTGGCGGATGGCACGGTGCGCAGCGCCGATACCGCTGCCACTGCGGATGCCATATGCGTGATCGCGCCATCATTGTTGCCGCGCCTTGCGCTGCACGACGAGAAGGCGCAAGCCGATGTCGGCACCGAAGGCGATGCCGCGTTGCTGGCGGAAATTTTTTCCCTGTCGCGCAACCTGCGCTGGGATGCGGCAAAAGATTTAGGCCGCCTCACCGGCGACGGCATCGCGGAACACATCGTGCAGGCCGTGCAAGGTGCAAGGCAACAACTGCACGATGCGGCGGCAAACCTGTCGAAAGCGGCAGCGGAATATTGCACCGAAAAACATCCGGTATTGGCCAAACCGCAACAGGTTGCCGCGTTCATACAGCAGGTGGACAAGCTGCGCGACGATGTGGCACGGTTGGAGCAGCGCGTCAAGCAACTGCCGGCCGCGCGGGGCAATTGACATGATGCGTTTGTTGCGGCTGCTGAAAATAATTTTTGTCGTGCTGCGTTTCGGGCTGGACGAATTCCTGCTCGCTCCCGGACAGTTACGCTGGCTGCGCACCCCGCTGAATCTGCTGCTGTTCATGCGCAATGTCTCCGAGCCGCGCGCGGTCAGGCTGCGGCGCGCGCTGGAAAATCTCGGCCCGATCTTCGTCAAGTTCGGCCAGATGCTTTCCACCCGGCGCGATCTGATGCCGGCCGATCTCGCCGATGAACTCGCCAAGCTGCAGGATCAGGTGCCGCCGTTCCCGTCCGCGCAGGCGGTGGCCTTGCTGGAAGCGGCTTACGGCAAGCCGTTAAGCGAGGTGTTCCGCAGCTTTGAGGAAACGCCGGTGGCCAGCGCATCGGTGGCGCAGGTGCATTTCGCCGTGCTGCCGGATGGCCGCGACGTCGCGGTAAAAATCCTGCGCCCCAACATTACCGGCATCATCGCGCACGACGTCGCGCTGCTGAAAGTGGCGGCTGACATGATCGAGTGGTGGGCGGAAGGCCGCCGCCTCAAACCGGGCGAGGTCATCAAGGAATTCGAAAAGCATCTCGGAGACGAGCTCGATTTGATGCGCGAGGCAGCCAATGCCAGCCAGCTCAAGCGCAACTTCGCCAATTCGTCGATGATTCTGGTGCCGGAGATGTACTGGGATTATTGCAGCACCGAAGTCATGGTCATGGAGCGCATGTACGGCTTCCCGGTCAGTCAGGTGGGCGTGCTGCGCGAGGCGGGCATCGACATTCCGAAGCTTGCCGAAAACGGCGTGGAGATTTTTTATACCCAGGTGTT
>JAUYGW010000276.1 GCA_030690245.1 Gallionella sp.
GGACAGCTATCTTCGTGTCCTTCGTGAGCTTCGTGGTGAAGAATTTTTAAAAAGGAAAGCAAATGAGCACCACCATGGACATTCACGCCATCCTCGAACACCTGCCGCACCGCTACCCGTTCCTGCTGGTGGATCGCGTGCTGTCGGTCGAACCGGGCAAGAATATCGTCGCGTTGAAGAACGTCACGATCAACGAACCGTTTTTCCCCGGCCATTATCCGCACCATCCGGTGATGCCCGGCGTGCTGATCATCGAGGCGATGGCGCAGGTCGCCGCGCTGCTGTCGTTCAAATCCATGGGCAGCAAGCCGGACGAAAAATCGGTGTATTACTTTGCCGGCATCGACGGCGCGCGCTTCAAGCGCCCGGTCACTCCCGGCGATCAGTTGATCATCAAGGTGTCGCTGACGCGCAGCATGCGCGGCGTGTTCAAGTTCAGCGCGACTGCGGAAGTGGACGGCAAACTGGCTGCCGAAGCGGAGTTGATGTGCACCGTCAAATCGGTAGCGTGATGATCGTGAAAATACAGATGGCGATGAAGGCCGCATTTATTCAAGGCATCGCGCTGTTTTTGTAGGTGCGAATTCATTCGCACATAATCTGCGGCTGGTGCGAATGAATTCGCACCTACAAGCTTGCCAATTGAGGTTTTTAGGATGATTCACGAAACAGCCATTGTCCACCCGGATGCGAAGCTTGCCGACGACGTCGAGGTCGGGGCGTATTCCATCATCGGCGCGCATGTCGAGATCGGCGCGGGCACGGTGATCGGCCCGCATGTCGTGATCAACGGGCATACGCGCATCGGCCGGCATAACCGAATTTTTCAGTTCTGCTCGCTGGGCGAGATTCCGCAGGACAAGAAGTACGCCGGTGAACCGACGCGGCTGGAGATCGGCGATCACAACACCATCCGCGAGTTCTGCACCTTCAACCTCGGCACCGCGCAGGATGTCGGCGTGACGCGCGTCGGCAACCATAACTGGATCATGGCCTACGTGCATCTGGCGCACGACTGCCAGGTCGGCAACCACACCATCTTCGCCAATAACGCGCAGTTGGCCGGGCACGTGGAGGTCGGCGATTACGCGATACTGGGTGGTTTCACGGTGGTGCATCAGTTCGTCAGGATCGGCGCGCACATCATCACCGGCATGGGCACGATCCTGCTGCAGGACGTGCCGCCTTACGTGCTGGCTTCCGGCAATCCCTGCGCGCCGCATGGCATCAATGCCGAAGGATTGAAGCGGCGCGGTTTTTCCAGTCCGGCGATCATGGCGATCAAGCGCGCCTACAAAACATTGTACAAATCCGGCCTGAGCCTGGAGGAAGCCAAAGCCGCGATCCAGGTACAGCTGGCGGAACATGCCGAGTTGCAGCCGCTGGCGGATTTCCTCGCCGCGTCGGAGCGCGGCATTATTCGCTAACCCTGCAAACTGCAATCCACCACGAAGAACACGAAGGCCACGAAGAAAAACAAACAGTTGTCTCTTTTTTACGATCCCCGGGAATAACCTGCCGAGTCGCTTGATTTGCTGGTTGTCTTCGTGAGCTTCGTGTCCTTCGTGGTTAACTTTTTTCAGAATAATAGG
>JAUYGW010000297.1 GCA_030690245.1 Gallionella sp.
ACCCGGAGAACATCGTCAAGCTGGCGATCGAAGGCGGCTGTAACGGCGTGGCCTCGACGCTTGGCGTGCTGTCCTCGGTGGCGCGCCGCTACGCGCACAAGATTCCGTTCATCGTGAAGATTAATCACAACGAACTGCTCACCTATCCCAACATGTTCGACCAGACGCTGTTCGCCAGCGTGGATCAGGCATTCGACATGGGCGCGGTGGCGGTGGGCGCGACGGTGTTCTACGGCTCCGAACAATCGCGCCGCCAGATTCAGGAGGTCTCCGATGCGTTCGCACATGCGCATGAGCTCGGCATGGCCACCGTGCTGTGGGCCTATCTGCGCAACCCGGCATTCAAGGTTGGCGACAAGGATTACCATGTCTCCGCCGACCTGACCGGGCAGGCCAACCACCTCGCCGTGACCATCAACGCCGACTTCGTCAAACAGAAGATGGCGGAGAACAACGGCGGCTACAACGCGATCAAGTTCGGCAAGACCAGCCCCAGGGTCTACAGCGAACTGACCACCGACCACCCGATCGACCTGGTGCGCTACCAGGTGGCGAACTGCTACATGGGGCGCGTCGGCATGATCAATTCCGGCGGCGAATCCGGCAAGGACGACCTGCACCAGGCGGTGCGCACTGCGGTGATCAACAAGCGTGCGGGTGGGATGGGGCTGATCTCCGGGCGCAAGGCGTTCCAGAAACCGATGCAGGACGGCATCGCGTTATTGAATGCAATACAGGATGTGTACGCGTCAAAAGAGGTGACGGTGGCATAACTCATACATGGACGCCCACTTTTGCCAAGCTTTCAATTGATGATTTTGAGTAGGTGAAGATTGCAGCCATACATCCGGATTTTTGGTGAGGCGCATTGCGTCTATCCCTGATGGAATACGCTGAGTAACGCCAGATCATTAGGTCGCACTCGAAGTGCTATGAATTACGCTGGTTTGGTCACTCACGGTCTGACCTGTCTCGCCATCATTTCATGATTGCCTGTGCAATCGGTGGAAGTCT
>JAUYGW010000300.1 GCA_030690245.1 Gallionella sp.
TTTCTCCTCATTCGTCGGGGCGTATGGCATACGCCCTTACTCTTCCTACAAGGGCGTATGCCATACGCCCCTACGAATTACCCCATCGCGCATTTAGTCAGCGGATACCCGGCCTTTTTCAGTTCATTGGCCGACTCGGCCAGCTCTTCTGCGGCCAATTTTGCATCCTTGGCGGATTGCGCATTGTTGTCTACCAGGCTGGTGACACGCTCCAGGCTGTTTGCCACACTCTCGCTCGCCGCAGACTGCTCTCTCGATGCGGTCGCAATATGTTCCATGCGCTCATCCACTTTGACCATTGCGACCCTGATTTTTTTGAGTCCTTCGCTATTGATATGAACCAATGCAACCCCGGCCTCAACATCGGTCATCGCGCCCCCCATGGATTTTACGGCAGCCTCCGAGATTGCGTTAATCTCGCCGATGGTGCTGGCAATATCCTTGGTGCTGGTTGCGGTGCGCTCCGCCAGCTTGCGCACTTCATCCGCCACGACCGCGAAACCGCGCCCCTGTTCGCCGGCGCGCGCCGCCTCAATCGCCGCATTCAACGCCAGCAGGTTGGTCTGTTCGGCAATATCCTTGATCGCATTCGCAATTACGCCGATCTTCTGGATGGCCGCGCTGAGATCGGCAATCGTCTTGCCGGAAGACTGCACGGTATCCACGGCTTTGCTCATCGCGGGGTTAATCTGGCCCTGCATCCTGTCGGCGTTGGCATTGATAATTTCCTGCATCGCGCGCGCATCGTTGAGCGAATCCGCCGCCATGCTCGCCACTTCGGCGATCGATTGGCTGAATTCCTCCATCGTGCTGGCTATCTGCTGGATATGGTCCTGCTCGTCAACTGCATTATCCGCCACGCTGGACACCCTGGCGTCCATGTCCACGATACGCTGCTGCATCTGCCCGACCGGCGTGGCAATCTCGTCCACCATGGTGCGCAAATAGCATTGCATAGTCTGGATTTCGCACAACAGCGACCCCATTTCATCCCGGAGGGAAAGGTCCAGTTCGGTATCGAGATTGCCCTCCATGATATTCCTGAACTCATTCCTTACCGTATGAACCGGGCGGCGCACATATTTTTCGACACAGTAGCCGATGAAAAAGAACAGGAAGACTTGCAGCGCAAGCTGCCCGCCCAGCATCAGCATCTCCATGCGATCGACTTTGGCGCTATCCGACTTCATGTCGATCACCACATCCGAAGCGCCCAGCACCGTGCCTTCCGGCACCGCGTGGCAACCCGTGCAATCGGTGCCGTGGAAATCCTTGCTCGCCAGATAAGGCGTTATCACCCGCATCACCGTCGCGCCATCCCCGTTGCTCATGAAAGCAATGCTTTGCTTCTTGCTTTCTATCGCCTGCCGCTGGGCATCGTCCTTGACCTGTTCTTCGGGCAGGCCGGCGCCATACATATCCGCCACCGCCTTGGTGCGCACCAGCTGTGCGGACTTGACGCTGCCGGATGAACGCACCTTTTTAAGCAGCAATTTGCGGTTTTCCGCATCGCTGAATTGCCCGACCACCATCAGCATGTTCGCGCTGTCGATAATTTCATTGGCGAGCTGGGTGCCCTTTTCAATCGCCAGTTTTTTTGGCTCCTCCCGCATATCTGCGGAAACAAAAATTTGCGCGGCGGCCAGGACAACGATGAGCGTGGCCTGGATCATGAACTGCAATTTGGTTTTCAGCGACCAGTTCTTGAACTTGAATCGCTCGAATTTAGACACAACCTCCGCGCCGGACTGGCTCAATTCCCGGTACAACGCTTCCGCTTCGGCAATCTGATTGCGCGTCGGCGCCTTGCGCACCGACACATAGCCGGTGATTTTGCCGCCTTCGACGATCGGCGCGACGGTGGCGCGCACCCAGTAGTGGTCGCCATTCTTGCAGCGGTTCTTGACCATGCCGCGCCACGGGCGCTCTTCTTTCAGCGTATCCCACAGCCATTTGAAGGCCGATGGCGGCATATCGGGATGGCGCACGATGTTGTGGCTTGTGCCGACCAGCTCTTCGCGCGAATATCCGGACAGCGCCACGAACGCGTCGTTCGCATAGGTGGTGATGCCCTTGGTGTCGGTTTTTGAAACCAGCACCGCACCGGCCGGAAACGGCACTTCCTTTTGCGAAACGTAAGCGTTCTTATTCTGCATGACCTGATTCATCCCCGAATAACTTTTAATTAGTAAATGGAAAGTGGAACGGCACTGCGTGCCTCAGTGGGAAAAACCTCCCTACTCCCTACTCCCTACTCCCTACTCCCTACTCCCTACTCCCTACTCCCTACTCCCTACTCCCTACTCCCTACTCCCTACTCCCTACTCCCTACTCCCTACTCCCTACTCCCTACTCCC
>JAUYGW010000307.1 GCA_030690245.1 Gallionella sp.
ATGTTCGCGGGCATGGCCCGCTCCTACAAAAACACCTTATTTGCGCCGGAACACCAAATCCCATACCCCATGTCCCAGATTGATGCCGCGTTTCTCGAACTTGGTGAGCGGGCGGTAGGCGGGGCGCGGCGCATAATCCGCCGCCGTGTTCTCCAGCAGCGGCTCCGCGCTCAACACCGCCAAGACCTGTTCGGCATAGTCCTGCCAGTCGGTGGCGACGTGAATGTAGCCGCCCCTTCGATCGAGCTCATAACCAGCGACTTGGCTGCTGTTGTTGGGCAGCCTAGTCGAATGGCTAGTAGTTCCATCAGGACAGGCGGGTTTGAGCTTCTGCACCAGTTGCGCGACGAACGGCGCCTGGATCAGGCGGCGTTTGTTGTGGCGCGCCTTGTGCCACGGGTCGGGGAAGAAGATATGCACGCCGTCCAGCGTTGCCTCGCCGAGCATGTTGCGCAGCACTTCCACCGCATCGTGCTGGATGATGCGGATGTTGGGTATCTGTTGCAAATCGATCAGCTTCAGCAGGTTGCCCACGCCCGGCGTATGCACCTCCAGCGCGAGGTAGTCATTCTCGGGATGCGCCAGCGCGATGGTCGCGGTGCTGTCGCCCATGCCGAAACCGATCTCCAGGATCTTCGGCGCAGTGCGCCCGAAGGCCTGATCCAGGTCGAGCGGCTGCGCGGTGTAGGGAATGCCGAAACGCGGCAGCAGCGTGTCGCAGGCACGCTGCTGCGCGGGCGAGACGCGGCCCTGGCGCAGCACGTAGCTGCGGATATGTCGTTTGGAAAGATCGGTGGTGTCGGTCATGGTGCTTGCGGTACTGAATGTCCCTCTCCCGCCCTTTCGGGCACCCTCTCCCGCTTGCGGGAGAGGGGATGGGGAGAGGGAGTTTTTAGCTGCGTGTCGAGCTAATGATCCCAGCCGTGGGCGAACTCGGGCTGGCGCTGTACAGTTTCTTCGGCATGCGCCCGGCGAGATAGGCCTCGCGCCCGGCTTCCACCGCTTTCCTCATCGCGCCGGCCATCAGCACGGGGTTCTGCGCGGCGGCTATCGCGGTGTTCATCAGCACGCCGTCGCAGCCCAGCTCCATCGCGATCGCGGCGTCCGATGCG
>JAUYGW010000312.1 GCA_030690245.1 Gallionella sp.
CCTATAGTTGGCCAGGCTGGCCGTTGCGGGAATGCTGCGCAAGTGCTGCGGAGTGGCAAGCGGCATGGTTACCGGGCGCGACAACAAGGCATTCAGCCGCGCCTCGACTTGCCGCTGGGTATTGTTCAGCACGACCAGTTCGGTTTTCCTGACCGTTTGTTCCACTTGCGCGCGCACGGCATCCTGCTGCGCGGCAAGCCCGTTGGCATAACGAACCTGCGCAACTTTTTCCATCTGCATCACCAGATCAAACAGGTCGCGGGTGATTTTCTGGCTGCCCGCAACGTAGTAATACTGCGCGTAAGTTGACTTGATTTGCGCCGACAATTCCGCCCAGGTCGCAGCGGTTTGTCCCCGTGCCTGATCTGCGCCGGCCTCGGCTGCCTCCCGCTTCAAATCGCGCTTGCCGAACCACGGCACGCTCTGTATCAACGTATATCGCGTGCTGCCGACTTGCGACGGAAGCAGGCTCGCGCTCTTATTCGTGCCCTGGTTGGTGATGTCCATCAGTTCGGCGCGCAACACCGGGTCGGACAAGGCTGCCGCCGACTGCACGCGCTGCGTCGCGGCATCGGCGTCGAAGCGCGTTGCCGCCAATTCGGGATTGTGCTCGCGCGCATACTCCAGCAGCCCGGCAAGACTGGCGCCCAACATAAGCTCTTCGGCCTGCACCACCGGGCTAAGCAAACCAGTTAGTAGCATGAGAAGGTGCAAAGAATTGTGTTTTTTCACCATATCCTCAAGTTTTGAATAATTTTGATCATGGTTTCATCCTGCTGATTCAATTGTTGCGCAGGTGGTTTGTTCGATCAACCACCTACACAAACACGATCAGCCGTTAGTGCTGATGACCGGACGAACTACGCGACTGATTGCCATACCCGCCACTCGAGGGAGTCGCACAACCACTGGCCGCAACCAACAGCAACATGCTCAATACTGCTTTGATAAAAATTTGTTTCATTGCGTTCTCCTGAATTTATTTAAATACTTCGATATGCACGACGACAAATTCGCCATTTAGCTTCAACCGCCGCTTCTACCCGTTCAACGCCTTTCGCTCTCTGCTCGACATCGCTGGTGGCAACACCGCACCTACCTATGCCGCGAAATCGCGAACCACTACATCCAGTGGTTGTCTGTGACAACTATATCAGCACGGTTTCAACTACGTTTTTCAGTTTATTTCAGCGGCGTGATCCGGTTGACGTAAAACTTCCCCGGCCCCTCTTTCACCACTTCGAACGCCACCTTCTGGCCGGGATTGATGCCCTTCAGGATCGCCTTGTCCTTGACCGCGAAATCCATGGTCATACCGGGCCAACCCAGCGATTCGACCGGGCCGTGAGTCATGTTGACCTTGCCGTTCCGCAAGTCGACGCTGTTCACCACACCTTCCGCCTTGTGTGCCTGCGCGGCTGAAGCATTATGCTCCATGCCTTGCATCGCGGCGTGATTAATGCCGGCTTGGTGTTCACCCGCCAAAACCACGCCGGAGCCCGCTAATAGAGCAATAATCAAGCTGCTTGAAATTAAGTTTTTCATGTTAAATCTCCGTATTTAATTTAGTGATGAGTAAAAACTGTGGCTGTTCCATCGGTAGATACCAGCAAGGTGTCATAAGTGACACTGTGCTCACTTTCTATGCCGAGCATCCCGGTCAGTGTTTGTGCATATCGCCAGAACCCATAGACATACAGCCCATGTCCATCATCATGTGATGCTCTTCCATCATCTGCCCCATCATGTCACCCATAAGTTTCTGGTGTTCGTTGATCCAGTCCTCATGTTCCTGCATGTTCATACCGGCATTGGGTTTCATGGCCTGCATTTTTTCCATCATGCCGCGCATCATTTGCATGTGCTCGCTCATCAGCTTCTGGCGTTCCGTGCCTTTAGCAGCTTCTGCCTGTTGCAGTTTTTGTTTGGCTTGCAGAACACTCTGCGTCATCTGCCGTTGAAATTCATCCTGTCCGGCGATGGCGGAAGCGGATAAAAAGCCGATGCTACAGACGGCAAGTGTGACGATCATTTTGTTGATGGTTTGCTGTTTCATGGTTAAGGCTCCTAATTTCCAAATAAAAAACCGAAAACTGACAGATGTCAGCCAGAATGTATTGTGTTGCTGCTTGACGCTTGCATCCTTTTGACGGTTACCATTGTGCCTTCAGATCCTTTACCGAAAGCTGACAGCAATATTACAAGTTTGTAATCTTCGTGAACTGTTCCTTAACTGCGCGCACAATAAACATATGAAAAAAATACCCGGGGGAACAAGATGAAAATCCTGATCGTCGAAGACGAACAGAAAACTGGCGATTATCTGAAGCAAGGCCTGTCCGAGGCAGGCTTTATGGTGGACTTGGCGCGCGACGGTCTCGATGGCGTGCATCTGGCGTTGACCGACGACTACGATCTCGTCGTACTTGATGTCATGTTGCCAAGGCTCAACGGCTGGCAGGTGCTCCAGAGAATCCGGCGGGGGGGCAAACATATGCCCGTGCTGTTCCTCACTGCTCGTGATCAGATCGAGGATAGGGTAAAAGGGCTGGAACTCGGCGCTGACGATTACCTCGTCAAACCGTTCGCTTTTTCGGAATTTCTTGCGCGGGTGCGCACGTTGTTGCGCCGCGGCAAGACCAATGAACCGCAACTGTTTCAGGCCGCCGATCTGGAACTGGATCTCCTGCGGCGCAGGGTGATACGTGCAGGAAAACGTATCGACCTAACGGCCAAGGAATTCGCTCTGCTCGAGTTATTGCTGAGACACCAAGGGGAGGTGCTCCCCCGTTCGCTGATCGCATCCCAGGTATGGGACATGAACTTCGACAGCGACACAAACGTGATCGAGGTCGCCATGCGTCGTTTGCGCGCCAAGGTGGACGACGGTTTCGAACCCAAGCTGATCCGCACCATCCGGGGCATGGGTTATGTGCTGGAGGCGAGCGAGTGAGGCCGATAGGACGCAAATCCATCACGTTCCGGCTGACCCTGCTCTTCGCGTCGGTCTCTATGACGGTGCTGCTGCTGTTGGGGCTGCTGATCGGCTCGCTCGTCGAGCGGCATTTCGAAGAGTTGGATATGGAACTGCTCGATGGCAAACTGGAACTTCTCCGCCACGCCTTGGAAAGAACCCGCTCCGACAGAGAACTGGAGACGCTACCGAGACAACTGGAAGACGCCTTCGTGGGGCACCACGGCTTGGCGGTAGTTGTTTTGACGCGCGGCCAAACCCTGTATTCGACCAAAGGTGCGAAATTTCCGGAAGAACTGCTCGCCAGAGCCAGAGGGAAACCTCTCCGCCCGACGCTCTGGACAGACCCGGAGAACCGTCGCCATCGCGGGATTTCCGCCGAAGTGCCAACCGGTATCAAAGGCGTGGCTCCGATGGTCGTAGCCGTATCCACCGACCTGTCGCATCACGAACATTTCATGCACTCGTTTCGGGCGGCGTTGTGGACGGTCATGGGTCTGGCCGCGCTGCTGACCGGCTTTCTCGGCTGGGTGGCGGCGCGCAGGGGACTGGCGCCCCTTCGGGACATCAGTCGTCGCGCCGCAGGCATCACCGCAAACCGCCTCGACCAACGGCTGTCGGCAGCTTCCATTCCCGTCGAACTGGCCGAGGTGGCGGAAACCCTGAACGAGATGCTGGCCCGACTCGAAGAATCCTTCCACCGGCTGTCCGATTTTTCCTCGGATCTCGCCCACGAGTTGCGCACGCCGGTCAGCAATCTGCTGACACAAACTCAGGTCACTCTGTCCAGGACCCGGACACTCGACGAATACCGGGACGTGCTGGCCTCCAACGCGGAAGAGTTCGAGCGCCTGTCGCGGATGATCGCGGACATGCTGTTCCTCGCAAAGTCGGACAACGGCCTCATCATCCCCCATCGCGAGAGAGTCGATTTGGCGGCGGAGGTGAACAGCCTGTTCGAGTTTTACGAGGCGTTGGTCGAGGAAAAGGACGTGACTCTGACCTGTTCCGGAAGCGGCTCAGTTTTCGGCGACAGGCTGATGCTGCGCAGAGCCGTCAACAATCTGCTCTCGAACGCGGTGCGCCATACGCCGGAAGGGGGACGGATAGCGGTTCGCGTGGATGATTCCGACGGTTCTAACATTGTCTTGTCGGTGGAAAATACCGGAAAAACCATCGCCCGGGAGCATTTGCCACGTCTGTTCGACCGCTTCTACCGGGTGGACGCATCCCGACAGCATTTCGGTGAAGGCGCGGGACTCGGTTTGGCAATCACGCGCTCCATCGCGCAAGCCCACGGCGGCGAGGCTTACGCTCGTTCGGAGGATGGCGTCACAATATTTGAAATTCGGCTTCCGGTCTGATGTTCGGCTAATTCTAATCCGCCTTATATAATGCGTTAATAATCCAAGGCCAATTGGTTATGGATTTATCGCGTTGCGAATCTTTTTCGAATGCGGAGAGCGCTTGTTCAAGAGGGCATTCGAGCGCGTCAATACTGTCGAATACGCAATTGTGGAAAATAGGTATCCCTTGGGGCACAAATATGTTTTGAATTTACCACGGCTGATTCAACCCTGAAGCACAATTTTTTGCAAGAATATTCAAGAGGGGATGCCCAGAATCTTTGCAGCCTTCCCTAAATCCATTCCCTCACTCGGTGGCATGCCGTTCTGACATAGATTCAATTCGTAATTCAGCGCAAAGTCCATTTTACCGCCCTCCTTTGTTGGCGCGTTCGGTTGCACCAGCCTGACTGCGAGGCGACTGCACCCTTCCTGGTTGAATTTCTTGATCGTTGACACCTCGGCTCTGACCGGATCGGATGCGCCGGTTGCGGCGTGAATTGCATCGGCTTCTTTACCCTCTACAATCCCTTTGGCTGCGCCGTCAGGCGCATTCAGTGCCTGCATGAGCAACGCCTTCACGCTAAAGCTTTCCGCTGCGCTTGCCGTGGTTGCCACAAGAGCAAGTGTGGCAATGCTGATGAAGTATCTCGATGCGATCATTGACGACCTCGCGTGTAGTAGTTGGTCAGTTTGCGCTGCATGGTGGCGGTGCTATCGGTGTTGAGAATGGATGCGCTCGGCATTCGCACGTTTGCCATAATCTCGTTGGTGAATTCGGCCAGGTCAATACGCGAAAAATCCAGGCTGGCAAACTCGGTTGGCGTGAAGCCCGCGCAGTCCGTGACTGACTTTCCAATTTGCGCCCCACCCGATGTATTGATAATCCTCGCCAGACGGGAATTGAAGCAGCAATAGCTTTCCGTTGTCTGCAAACAGATACCTATAATCGGGATCTTCATTGAGCAATAGCTCCCGGTGAAACGGCACAGGTTCTGTCCTTTTCGCATGGCAAGCATCTTTTCCTCCTGCTCACACGAGAGAATGTCCTGGATAACCATAATTGCAACCGAGATTGCGAGCGAGTACGGATCGAAGGCAAAGGTCAGGCTACCGTATGTTCCAATCGTAGTGGCGCCTGCCGCTGCGGGACCAAACGACGCCGTGAAACCATAAAGCGAGAACGATGGGCTGAAAGAAGGTGTTGTTCCGCTCATCAGATAATCTGCCGGCGTAGAGGAAATTGCCGATTCGATCCCTCTTGCAACGTACCCGGCCTGGCCGCTGTTGCTCATTATGGAATCGTAAACATAAGAACTGCCATATTTTATGGCCTGCCCTCCCGCTTGCAGGGCAAATCCCATCACTGCCGAATTGCTCATCGCCGCACCACCGCCACTCGCCTTGCAGCAGTTGACCAAGCCAAACAGTGATTTTGTACAACTGGATCCCTGCCCTCCAAATATAAGCAGGCTCGCTGCATCCATGTAATTTCCGGCCTGTCGCATGGCTTCCATCATGGCTGCTGTTTTCGCGAAATCAGGATCGGGCGTATGCCCGGTGTCAAAGCAGTTTCCGCCAACACAATACTGTTGCGTGCCACAGTCCATTACGGATGACGTTGTACCCGCCGAGCTTTGGCACTGATAGACTTTTTCGGTGAGGCTGCATTGCCCGTCGGATGCTGTCGTTATGCACGTTGACGTACCAAGCGTGCATCCTCTCGCTTGCAAGGCTGCACAATCGCTTTGCATCTGGCCGATGCAAGTGTAGTCATCTTGCCAGCTCCAGCAGTCTTGATATACATCCAATCCGTTAATGTTGCGGGCTTCCGCTGGCTCGACGCAGGTGTGCGATGCCAGCGTGCAGCCCGGGTTGTCAGTGTATGTCTGGCACTGGGTGTTGTTGAGGGTGTCGGTGGTGAGGGTATAACTGTTATCAAGCTGGATCGTGCTCGTCGGCGTTGATAGCGATGGATTGCCACAGCGCCAAATGTTCGTCCATTCCATGCAGCCGGTGTTGAAAAGAGTGTCATTTGTCGCGCAGACAGAGCTTGTCTGGGAGCATCCTGCGGTTTGTTTTAGCGCGGCGCAGTAATCAACGGCATTGGACATGAGGCAGGTGTAGTTATCGGTGTATTGCCAGCAGGTCGAGTTGATACTAGGGTCGGACAGACAAACCTGAACGCCGCTAACCGTTTTGCATGGGGCTGCGTCCACGCAAACCGAGCTGGTTCTCTGGCATGTCGCAGCGAGCGCGCCGAACGATGCGATCAATAATGCGATGGTAATGAGCAGGCGGATCATAATGCGGCGCCCTCCAGCGTGGCGCAGCCATTAGTCCATGCGCTGGAAACGACTGGCGCAGGCACGCAGCTTGAACCAGAAAGCTGCATACCTGACGCACAAGTGTAGGTAATGGCGGCAACGGTCGCTGGTGGCTGGCAACTTGTCCCAACAAGGGTATTTCCTGCGGGACAGGTATAGCTAACCGTCGCCCCTACCGGAGGCGGATAACAAGATGTTCCGGAAAGCGTGCTGCCGCTTGGACAGGAGTAGCTGACTGTCGCAGAGACTGTCGGTGTAATACATTGAGAGCCGGAGAGCGTTTTCCCGCCGGAACAGGAGTAAGTTCCGGTCGCTGTGTATGACGATGCCTGGCAGCTTGTTCCGGAAAGCGTGTTGCCGGAGGGACAGGAGTAGCTGGCTGTAGCTGTAGTTGGCGGCGGCGTGACCATTGGCGGGTAACAGATCGTGCCAGAGAGCGTGTAGCTGGCTGGGCAAGAATATACGTCTGTAGGTGGTGACATGCAGTTGAAGTAGCATGTCAAACCAGATTGCGTATATGTACCACTCCAAGTGCTCCCAGGCCACCTGGCAGTACAGTTTGGTTGCATATACCTGGTCAAGAATTGACATGATTGACTCGCACCTGATCTTCTAACAGAAGTAGAGCCAGCTATTGAGCCTGGCGTACTTGTAACCGTTGCCGCCACCCCCGCAGGCTGATAAGCCGGTGCTTGGCACGTTGAGCCAGACAAGGTGCTTCCTGATGGGCAGGAGTAGCTGACGCTGGCAGATGTCGCTGCCGGAGTGCAATTCGTTCCAGACAGCACGCCCCCAGATGGGCAAGAATAATTGAGCGTAGCGTTGACCGCAGGTGTCACACATGATGTCCCGGAAAGCGTCTGTCCTGTGCCACACGAGTAGTTTGCTGTTGCCGTAGTGGGTGCAGGCTGGCAAGTTGACCCGGAAAGCGTGCTTCCCGCCGTACATGAGTAGTTGACCGAAGCCGCAATCGTTGGCTGAACACAAGTTGTCCCGGAAAGTGTCTGGCCAGCCGGGCAGGAATAGTTTGGAGTTGCCGCAATCGGTTGCGGTTGCGTCACCGTCACGTTCAGCGTCTTGTCGCAAGTCGATGTTTCATACGCATTGGCCGTTTCATTACACTGAAAATTGCTCTGCGCATCCACCACAACATCGCGGCCCACAATGCACATGTTTGTCGTTGACGACAGGTACTCGTTGCACACCTCGGTGGTGTAGGTCGGCGAGGTGCTGGTGGTGGTCGTCTGACACGCGGTGAATGTTCCCATTGCCGACGGATCGGCAAAACCAAGCGATTGCGCTGCAAGCGTGCCGGCGTTGGCCGTGATCTGCCTCGAATTGAGGATCATCGGATCGTTGGGATTGATGGTGAACTGCGGCCGGATTGTCGGGTTCCGCACCATGTAATTGATGGCTTCGCAGTTTTGCTGCAAGAACTTGTCCGGGTTTGCCGGATCGTTTGCGCAGCTTGTGATTTTGTTGGCGCCCGGCGTATGGGTGTCGCCATTCCCGCCCTGAAAATACTGCGTTTCCGGCGCAGTGGTGCTGTATTGATAGTATGTCGGATTAAAGCTGTTGACCGTATTGGCAATCGTTCCATTCGTGATATTGCCTGCTGCCGCGCCGGTTGCGCCCTGCCCCAATGCTTTTCCTTCGGCAAACGCTTGTGCCGCTGTCATCGGATCGGCTTGCAGATGTCCGATGGATGCTGCCATCAGAAGACAGAGCACAGAGGACATAAGACAGAATGTTGTGCGGCTGTGCCGTGCTTTTTTAAAAGATTGCCGCGTAGCGGCAACAAGGCCTCTGTCCTCAGTCATCTGTCTTCTGTCCTCTGATGTGCCAGCTTTGCGCCAAACATCCCTGCGGCCGCAGCCCACTTGGGCGAGGTGCGTTCGATGTAGTCAAGCGCGTAATCCTGGCTCACGTCGCCCGCGACCTTCACGTAGCGATCCGTCTGCGCGCATCCGTTATCCAGCACGTCACCCGCGTCTGTCTGCGCAATCACCAAGGCCGGCACCTGGTTGACCTTGAACTGTGTGAATGCCGGTGGGTGGATCAGCGCTTCCACGCGATGATTCCCCAGGAGGCTGGCGACCTCCTCCCCCATCCGGGTCATCTTGTCGCCCTTGATCCCCCGGAAAACAAGGCGCGCGCCGGTTTTTTCAGACTGTTCGACGATGCGCAGCAGGCTTTCGCGCGGCATGGAGAACGACACGAAAATCATCAGTTCCGGGACAACCGGCCTTGTCTGGATGGGCGATTGCCGGAAT
>JAUYGW010000317.1 GCA_030690245.1 Gallionella sp.
CGCACCGTCCATCCGCACCGAGAACGCGCTGCTGTCTGCCTACATCTACGTGGACATCCGCGACCGCGACATCGGCTCCTACGTGGCGGAGGCGCGCAAGGCGGTGGCGCAACAGGTGAAATTTCCGCCCGGCTACTACGCCACCTGGAGCGGGCAGTTTGAATACATGGAACGCGCCGCAGCGAAGATGAAGATCGTGATTCCAATCACGCTCCTCATCATCTTTCTGTTGCTCTATCTCAATTTCAAACGCGTCACCGAGTCGCTGATCGTGATGCTGTCCGTGCCGTTCGCGCTAGTCGGCGGCGTGTGGCTGCTGTGGCTGCTCGGCTATAACCTGTCCGTTGCCGTCGCGGTGGGTTTCATCGCGCTGGCGGGCGTCGCGGCGGAAACCGGCGTGGTGATGCTGATCTATCTGGAACAGGCCTGGCAGGAAGTCCAGTCACGTTGCGCCAGCGAAGGCCGCAAACCGGGCGCAGCCGATCTGCAAGCAGCCATCATGCACGGCGCGGTGGAGCGGGTGCGCCCGAAGATGATGACCGTGGTGGCGATCATGGCCGGGCTGCTGCCGATCCTGTGGAGCACAGGCACCGGCTCGGAAGTGATGCGCCGCATCGCCGCGCCGATGGTGGGCGGCATGATCTCTTCGGCAATCCTGACTCTGCTGGTGATCCCGGTGATCTATGCGCTGATCAAGGCGCGTGAAATTAAATTCTCTAATAGGGAGCAAAATTAATGATCAAAATTATGCCTGCTGATTTCTTCGACCATGCTTCACATGGTTGCCATGTTTTCCCTTTACTTACGGTTCGGCGCTATCCGGCGCGCGCCCGACACCGCTCAAACCTTGCGCCGCCGTACTACATATTTTGATTTTTAATAAAGGAAATGCGTTGAAAACATTATATTTAAGCATGCTGGCCGTTTTGTGGCTAACCGGCTGCGCCGGCTATGTTCATCAAATGGTCAGGGAAGACGGAGTGCCATTCACGGCCGGGGAACTGGTTCATGACCGCGGAGAGAACAACCGCCTCGTGTTGGAAATGTCGAATCGGCGTTACGAGGCTCGTGGTTTTGCTGTCGAGCGCCGGACCAATTTGGCAGAACTGCGCAAACGTTATTATTTTACCAATCCGAAGCACTGGGATCGGATTTTTTCCGGCCTCAATACCGAGCATGTGGTTTATTCCTTCGAGACAGTTGCAAAATCTACAGAAGGACATGAAATTTCGTGCCGTTTGATATGGAAATCCGGCGCGAAGCCGGCTGGTGTTTGCACGGATCAGGAAGGCACAGCGTTTCCCGTAAGTTTTGACCAGCATTAAAGGATGGCTGATTGTTACGGTGCTGCATGCGTTGGTCAAGGCGCGCGAAATTAAATTTTCTAATGATGAGAAAAAGCCATGATCGAAATTATTCCAAACTTGCATCCGGCATTAGTGCATTTTCCCATCGCATTTACTTCGGCTGCGGTAGCCTTCATCGCCATTGGCACGGCATTCAAAAACTGGTCTTATGCGGCGCAGTGCCAGATGACGGGGCGCTGGATGTTATGGGGTGCGGCATTGTTTGCGTTCGTCGCCGCCGCGTTCGGCTGGTTCGCCTTCAACAGCGTGGCGCATGATGAAGTGAGTCATGCCGCCATGATCCTGCATCGCAACTGGGCGCTGGGCGCATTGACCGCATTGCTTGCGCTCGCGGCCTGGGATGTGTGGCGCGGGCGTTCCGGCAGGATGCCATCGCCGGGCTTTCTGGTTTTGCTGGTTGCGGCATGGCTGCTGGTGATGAGTACGGCGTGGCATGGTGCCGAACTGGTGTATCGCCATGGCCTGGGGGTCATGAATTTGCCGGATGCCCATGCCGGGCAAGACATGGTGCCGCACGAGGCGGGCGGGCATGAACATGATCACGCGCATTAAATTTTTTTTTGCATCGGGAAAAAAGTATCCGGGGGTTATTTCGTCTACATAGCCGTTTGTAGTGCGTTTAGTTAATCAATCTCTTAGGAGAACAAGATGAAACCGAAATCTATGTTGCTTGCCGCCACCCTGGCGTTGGTTGCCGCTTCTGCTGCGACCGCATTCGCCGCCGAAGAACGGCATGCCGATGCACCCGCAAGGGGTACGCCGGTGGGTGCCCCGCTGCTGAACAGCGACCCTTCCGCTGCCAAAGCCGGGCAGGCCGAAGCAGTTGAGGCCGGAAAATCCGAGGCAAAAAAAACCACTACACCGAAGGTGATGCAATTAAGGGATTGGGAAGAATTGTTCGGGCACAAACCCATGGAAGAAGAAACCAATATGCCGATGCCAGAACCGGCATCGGGGGCGAGCAAGCAGGAGACAATGAAGCCCATGCAAAAGCACGACCACATGCAAGAGAAGCATTGAAATAATCTGATTGTGCGGCAGCGTACCGCGCATCAAAACGGTTATACATGGCGACAGAAATCGTAGCGAGCGGATCGGTGTTGAGGAAGCTCGGAGCACAGGCGCCGGAGTGTACATGTCAGTACATGAGGATGCCGAGCACCGCGCGACCCCGACAACGATTCGCGCAGTAGATTTATGTCGCTATGTATAGA
>JAUYGW010000319.1 GCA_030690245.1 Gallionella sp.
ACCCGCGAGATCGGCATCCGCATGGCGATCGGCGCGCGCGAACGCGATATCCTGCTGCAATTCCTGCTGGAAGCCATCATCATCTCGGTGGCCGGCTGCTTCGTCGGCCTGCTGCTGGGCATCGGCGGCGCGCTGCTGGTCAACGCGATGACCGGCACGATGGTCATCATTTCGGGCAGCTCGGCGGTCGTCGCATTCGGCGTGGCTGCAACTGTGGGCATCTTCTTCGGCTTTTATCCCGCGCGCAAAGCGGCCCAGCTCGACCCGATAGAGGCGTTGCGCTACCAGTAATCTTTATAAGCAACACATGTAGGTCGGGCTCTGCCCGGCATATTTTTATTCATTACGGCGGGCACAGCCCGCCCTACAATACAATTGCGCATCAATAAAGAAATATAGATTCAGGAAAGGTTTTTTAAATGGAAGTCATGCCGCAAATAAAACCTTCGGCACACATCAAGCAGCGCATAGGGTTTGTTCTGGTCGCCATTCTGCTTATTGCGCTGACCATCTGGTTCTGGCGCGCCGGTAGCTCTTCGGCTCAACCCAAGGAAACTGGCGCAGTCCAGGTGGTAAGCGCAGCAGTAGCGCAAACCGATGTATCGGTCAGGCTCACGGCCAACGGCACGGTGTCGGCGCTGCAAACGGTCGAGGTGCGCCCGCAGATCAGCGCCACAATCAAAACAGTACATATCAAGGAAGGTCAGTTCGTGCGCAAGGGCGACCGGCTGTTCTCGCTTGATGCCCGCACCGAAGATGCCAACCTCAGCAAGAGCGCCGCGCAGGTAGCCAAAGATCGTGCCGACCTGATGAACGCCGAGCGTAATTTCGAACGCCAGCGCGAGTTATTCGGGCAGGAGTACATCTCGCGTGCCGAGTTTGAAGCCGCGCAAAATCAGGTGGACGTGTTGCGGGGCCAGCTTGAAGTCGATAGCGCTTCCGTGGAGGCAAGCCGCGTGGCGCGCAGTTTCGGCGAGATTGCCGCGCCGATTGCAGGGCGCACGGGTGCGATTGCGGTCTATCCTGGAAGCCTGGTGCAGCCGAGCGGCGCCGCGCTGGGCACCGCGCTGGTGAGCATCACGCAGATCGACCCGATCAATATCGGCTTCACGTTGCCGGAACGCGAGCTTGCGGGTTTGCAGCAGGCCTTTGCCAAGGGCGAAGTGCCTGTCGGCGCGAAGCTGGATCTGCCCGGCCAGCCGGCCCTGAAGGGGCGTCTGGTGTTTATCGACAATGCGGTGGATACCGCAAGCGGCACCATCCGCCTCAAGGCGGAATTCCCCAATCCGAATCATCTCCTCTGGCCCGGCATGTTCGTCACGGTGACGCTTACGCCGCGCACCCTGACCGGCGTGCTCACGGTTCCGGTGCAGGCGGTGCAGACCGGGCCGGAAAAGAAATTTCTTTACGTGATCGGGGAAGACCGCAAGGTGGCTTCGCTGCCCGTCCATGTGCGCTTGATCCAGGACGGCATCGCCGTGGTCGAGGGTATCGCGCCGGGCGCGCGCGTCGTCGTGGAAGGCGCGCAGAATCTCAGTCCGGGCGATACGGTAACCGAACCGGGCAACGGCGCAGCCAAACAATGAGCCTGAATCTGGTAGTCGCAGGTATCGTAGGTATCGTAGGTATCGTAGGTATCGTAGGTATCGTAGGTATCGTAGGTATCGTAGGTATCGTAGGTATCGTAGGTATCGTAGGTATCGTAGGTATCGTAGGTATCG
>JAUYGW010000336.1 GCA_030690245.1 Gallionella sp.
GTGCTGGGCGTGCTGGGCGGCATCCGCGAGATCTTCGGGCGCGGCACCTTGCTGTCCGGCATCGACATGGTGTTCGGCGAGGCGGCGAAATCCTGGGTGATTACCGTGGTGCCAAATTATCACGGCTTCCTGCTCGCCATCCTGCCGCCCGGCGCGTTCATCGCGCTCGGCCTGCTGATCGCGATGAAGAACTGGCTGAACCTGCGCGCAGAAGAAAAAGTGCGCACAACAATCGCTGTTTCATCCCAGGCATCATGAACACCGCCAAACGCCGCGAAATCTTCCTGCGCCTGCAAGCAGCGAACCCGCATCCGAAAACCGAGCTGGAATATTCCACTCCGTTCGAGCTGCTGGTCGCGGTGCTGCTCTCGGCGCAGGCCACCGATGTCAGCGTCAATGCCGCCACACGGCTGCTATTCCCGGTGGCGAACACGCCGCAGGCGCTGCTCGAACTCGGCGAAGAGAGACTGCGCGAATCTGTCCAGCGCATCGGCCTGTACCAGACCAAGGCAAAGCATCTGATCCAGACCTGCCGCCTGCTGGTGGAGCGGCACGGCGGCGCGGTGCCGCAGACCCGCGAGGCGCTGGAATCCTTGCCCGGCGTGGGCCACAAGACCGCCAGCGTGATCCTGAACGCCGCCTTCGGACAGCCAACCATCGCGGTGGACACGCATGTGTTCCGCGTCGCCAACCGCACCGGCCTGGCGCCCGGCAAGAACGTGCTGGAGGTGGAAAACAGGCTGCTCGAAATCGTGCCGGATGAATTCAAGCACAATGCGCACCATTGGCTGATCCTGCACGGGCGCTATATCTGCCAGGCGCGCAAGCCGAAATGCGGCGCATGCATCATCAACGACCTGTGCGAATACAAGGAAAAGGTATTTTAAATCTAAAAAACATCTCACCACGAAGACACGAAGAGTATGAAGAAAATCAGAAAATTGCTTCGGGTTTATTCAGCGCCTTGCCGGTGCGTATCACCCATCTTGCAGGCACATAAAATCTTTTTGCCTTCGTGGTGAAATTCCCATTTCAGGAGTATTCCGATGCTGTTCAACCCGTCGCGCGATGAAGCGCGCAATTTTTTGTTCGAATCCTGGCGCAAGCGCCGGGCCGGCGAATTGCTCACGCCGCTGGAAGACCTCGCCACGCAGCTCATCGCCAAACACCCCGAATATCACGCCGTGCTGGAGAATCCGGAACGCCATCAGGATCAGGACTACCCGCCGGAGCAAGGCGCAGCCAACCCGTTCCTGCACCTGATGATGCACCTCACCATCGAGGAACATATATCCATCAAGCAGCCGGCGGGAATCCGCGCGCTTTTCGCGAGGATGACGCGGCAATTCGACTCGGAGCACGATGCGCAGCATCGCATGATGGAATGTTTGGGCGAAATGATCTGGCAGGCGCAGCGCAACCGCACCCAGCCGGATGCGGCGATT
>JAUYGW010000337.1 GCA_030690245.1 Gallionella sp.
TACAAGATATCAATGCCGAACGTCGTGCAGGTGAACCTCACCGGCGCGCTGCATCCGGGCGTGCTCGCCAAGGACGTGATCCTGAACGTGCTCAAGGTCATCGGCATCAAGGGCAACAAGGACATCTGCCTGGAATATACCGGCCCCGGCCTGAAGAGCCTGAATGTCACCGACCGCGCGACCATCTGCAACATGGGCACCGAGGCCGGCGTCGCCTTCTCAATTTTCCCATCTGACGATATTACCAAGGCCTACCTCGAAGGCCGCAAGCGCGCGGGCGACTTCAAGCCGCTGGCCGCCGATGCGGGCGCAACCTACTCGCGCACCGTTGAGATCGACCTGTCGGTGCTGGAACCGACCATCGCGCTGTACCCGCGCCTGAAGGGCATGGAGCCGGTTAAGAAACATGCCGGGATGCCGATCGATGCCGTATTTATCGGCAGCTGCACCAACTCCAACTACGAAAACCTGGCGCGCGTCGGCGAGTTGCTGCGCGGCAAGAAGGTCAAGGTCGATACCGCCATCGCGCCCGGCTCGCAAGCCATCGCGCGCCAGTTGGCGGCGGCAGGCTATCTGGAAATCTTCTACGCCGCCGGCGTGCGTGTCTTGGAAAACGCGTGCTCCGCGTGTATCGGCCAGGGCTTTTCGCCACCCAGCAATGGCGTGATGCTGTCCACGGCTAACCGCAACTTCGAAGGCCGTTCCGGCACCGAAACCGCCGCCGTGCATCTGGTCAGCCCGGTGACTGCCGCTGCCAGCGCTGTGACGGGCGTTCTGACCGACCCGCGCGATCTGCTCGGCGACAACCACAATCTCGACATCAAGATTGTTCCGCCGGTCGTGGATATGGACGCCTATGTCAAGCCGCTGCCACCCGCAGAAGCCGCCAAGGTAGTGATGCGCTACGGCCCGGACATCGCACCGCTGCCGACGCTGGATCCGTTGCCAGCCAGGCTGGCAGGCGAAGTATTGCTCAAGCTCGGTAACGAGATCACCACCGACCATATCCAGCCGGCCGGCAAGTATCTGTCGCTGCGTTCCAACGCGGACGAGTACGCGAAGCAGGCGACTTTTGTGCAGGTGGACAAGACTTTCAGCACTCGCGCTGCGGCAGTACGCGACGCGGGCGGTCATGGCTTCCTCATCGCCGGTGATGGCTACGGCATGGGCAGCTCACGCGAGCATGCCGGGCTGTGCCCGCGTATCCTCGGCGTGCGCGCCATCGTGGCCAAGGGCTTTGAACGTATCCATTTGGCCAACCTCGCCAACTTCGGCATTCTCGGATTGACCTTTGAAAATCCGGCTGACTTTGATCGTATCCAGCAGGGCGCCAAGGTGTCTCTCGACACCTCTGGCCTAGAAAGCGGACAGATGAAACTGGTCGTTGAAGGTCTTGGTGATCTTCCAGTCAAGCTCGCGCAAGGCAAGGAAGATATCCCGATGATCCGTGCCGGCGGAGCGCTCTCGCTGTTCGCCAGCCAGATGAAGGTAGCCTGAACCCGGATTGTAGGTCGGGCTCTGCCCGACATGTCG
>JAUYGW010000339.1 GCA_030690245.1 Gallionella sp.
ATGCTGTGGTAAATGAGGAAGGCAAACAACCCGACCGCGCTTCCCCATATCAGCCCGTTCAGTCCGCTCACGCCGATTTCCTTGGCGAACAGCTTGCGTGCATTGCCGGCATTGATTTGCCCTAGCGCAAGGGCGCGCACGATCATGGTGATAGTCTGATTGCCCGAGTTTCCGCCAATCCCGGCGATGATGGGCATCAGCGCCGCCAGCGCCACCAGCTTTTCGATCGAGCCTTCGAATATGCCGATCACACGCGAGGCGATGAAGGCGGTCACAAGATTGAGCGCCAGCCAGGTCCAGCGGTTCTGCACACTTTTCCATACCGACGCGAAAATATCTTCGTCTTCGCGCAAGCCGGCCTGGTTGAGCAAATCACTTTCCGATTCGGTGCGAATAAAGTCCAGCACCACATTCACCGTCACCCGCCCGATCAGTTTGCCTTCTTCTTCCACCACCGGTGCGGAAACCAGGTCGTAGCGTTCAAACGCGTGGGCGGCCTGTTCGGCCTTGTCATCGGGATGTAGTTGTATGGTGTCGGTCAGCATTAAATCGCCGACAATCGTATCCGGTTCGTTGACCACGATGAGGTTGATCGGCAGGACGCCCCTGAAGCGGTCGTCCCGATCCACCACGAACACCTGGTCGGTATGGTCCGGCAGTTCGTCGAAGCGGCGCAGGTAGCGTGACACCACTTCCAGCGTGACATCCTCGCGGACGTGGACTATGTTGAAATCCATCAGCGCGCCGACCGAATTTTCAGGGTAGGACATCGCCGCGCGCAACTGCTCGCGTTCTTCCATGGGCAGCGACTTGAACACATCGCGCATCACATTCTGCGGCAGATCGGGTGCGAGATCGGCGATTTCGTCGGTGTCGAGCTGCTCGGCTGCGGCGCGCAACTCTTCGCGGTTCATGGACGCAATCAGCGACTCGCGCACCGCATCGGAAACCTCGATCAGGATCTCGCCGTCGTGTTCCGACTTGACCAGGTCCCACACCAGCAAACGCTGTTCGATGGGCAGGGCTTCCAGGATATAGGCGATGTCCGCCGGGTGCAGGCTATCCAGCTTGCGGTGCAATTCGGCGAGATGCTGCTTGTGCAACAGGGTGTCGACCAGCACGTGACGATCTTCGCGCGGCATCTCTTGCCGGTGAACAACTTCTTCCAGCAAGGCGTGCTTGTGCAGCAGCGATTCCACCTCCTTGAGGTGATGCTGCACATTCTCGGTGTAGTGATTTTCCTGGTTGATATTGATCATGGCGGCGCCCTATAAATCGCGGGCTATTGTAAAGAATTCGACGTTTGGCTGCGCGGCAAATTTGGCCGGGCGAATCTGATCGGATTCAATGACGCGCGCGCGGGTATCAGGCGAATTTTGCAATCAGTTGCTCGAATTCATCTACCGGAACCGGCTTGCTGAACAAATAGCCCTGAAAGGCATGGCAGTCATTCAGTTCAAGGAACTTGCGTTGCGCTTCGGTTTCCACGCCCTCGGCGATCACCGCCAGATTCATGCTCTTGGCCAGCGATATGATAATTTTGGCGATGGCCGCATCGTTGGGGTCGGTGAGCACATCGCGCACGAAGGATTGGTCGATCTTCAACTGGTACAAGGGCAGGCGTTTCAGGTAGGAGAGCGAGGAATAGCCGGTGCCGAAATCGTCCATCGAGAAGCTGATGCCACGGGCTTTCAGTGCGGTCATTTTAGCGATGATGTCATCCACATTGTCCAGCAGCAGGCTTTCGGTGATTTCCAGCTTGAGTCTTGCGGGGTTCACACCGAAATAATCGACCAATGCCAGCACCTCTTCAACGAAA
>JAUYGW010000340.1 GCA_030690245.1 Gallionella sp.
CGGTAAACACCCTCTTGAGCAATCTGAAGACCGCGTTTTCTGGAACCTACCATGCGTTCAATTTTTCCAAGTACGCACATCGCTACCTCGCTGAAATCCAATATCGATTTAACCGCCGCTTCGACTTGTCGGTCATTCTGCCCAGACTGCTTCGAGCATCAGCCGTTACTTCGCCGCATCCGGAGCGTCTCATTCGTGCGGCTGAACATTGTGGCTAATCAGGATCCCTTTTATACCAAGCGCTTCGCCTGGTACGTGGGCAGACGCTGCCGGGCGAGCACCATCAAGGATGTTGCCGAAGAACTGAATCTGGATTGGCAAACGGTCAAAGAACTGGACAAGCAATACATGGCCGCCCAACTGAAACGCGCAGGAACCCCGGCACCCAAAGCGATAGGCATCGACGAAATCTCGATCCGCAAAGGACAAACCTACCGCATCGTGGTCAGCGACCTGATCCGGCGTCGTCCGATCTGGTTTGGCGGTGCCGACCGTTCGGAGGACAGCATGCGACAGTTCTATGACTGGCTGGGCGAGAAGAAGTCCAAAGGCATCCGTCTTGCGGTGATGGATATGTGGAAGCCCTTTCGCAACGTCACCAGCGAACGTGCGCCACAGGCTGCCATCCTGTTTGACAAGTTTCACATCATGAAGCATCTGGGCGAGGCGCTGGATAAAATCAGAAAGATGGAATACGCCCGGCTGCAAGGCAAAGACAGGCGGTATATCAAGGGGCAGAAATACGTGCTGCTTTCCAACCACGAGAATCTGACGCTGGATGGCAGACGTTCCTTGAAGACCTTGCTGGCGGCAAACAAGCGGCTGAACACGGCGTACCTGCTGAAAGAATCGTTTGGCCAGTTGTGGGACTACAAAAGCGAAGCGTGGGCGCGGCGTTTCTTCGAGAACTGGAAAGCCGGCCTGAAGTGGCAGCGCCTGAAACCTTACGAGAAATTTGCCGAGATGATCGAGCGTCATTGGGATGGGGTCGCCGCTTATTGCAAGCCGGAGAACAAGGTCTCGCTGGGTTTCGTTGAGGGGCTCAACAACAAGATTCGGGTTATCTAGCGAAGAGCGTATGGGCTGCGCGATGAAGAATATCTGCGGCTAAAAATACTCACGTCTATGCTCCCGAGACTCTAAAAAACATGAAATTTACCCACACTCTTTCACGAAGACCCACCTTTCTCAAAGCGCATTCCCCCGCCTACGCAATCTACCTTGATGATGTCTTTCGCAGCAAAACGACCTTCAAGAATTTGCTTGGCCAGCGGATTTTCAAGTTGGGCCTGGATGGCGCGCTTCAGCGGACGGGCACCGTACACTGGATCGAACCCGGCATTGGCGATTTCCTTTAGCGCTGCATCGGTCACTTCCAGCTTCATTTCCATTGCGGCCAAGCGCTTTTCCAGATAGCCCAACTGGATGCGCGCGATGGACTTGATATTTTTCTCGTCCAGCGCATGGAACACCACCACCTCGTCGATGCGGTTGATGAACTCGGGGCGGAAATAGCTTTTCACCTCGCCCATCACCGCGAGCTTGATGACCTGGTAATCGTCGCCGGACATCTGCTGGATCATCTGACTGCCGAGGTTGGAAGTCATCACGATCACGGTGTTCTTGAAGTCCACGGTGCGCCCCTGGCCGTCGGTCATGCGCCCGTCGTCCAAGGCTTGCAACAGTACGTTGAATACGTCGGGGTGCGCCTTCTCCACCTCGTCGAGCAGGATCACGCTGTACGGCTTGCGACGCACCGCTTCGGTCAAGCCGCCGCCTTCCTCGTAACCGACATAGCCGGGCGGCGCGCCGATCAGACGCGCGACGGAATGTTTCTCCATGTACTCGCTCATGTCGATGCGGATCAGGTGATCTTCGGAATCGAACATGAAGCCGGCCAGCGCCTTGCACAGCTCGGTCTTGCCCACGCCGGTCGGGCCGAGGAACAGGAACGAACCATACGGACGATTCGGATCGGACAGGCCGGAACGCGAACGGCGGATCGCATCACTTACTAAACGCACCGCCTCATCCTGGCCGACCACGCGCTCATGCAGTTTTTCTTCCATCTTGAGCAGCTTGTCGCGCTCGCCCTGCATCATCTTGGACACCGGAATGCCGGTCGCGCGGCTCACTACCTCGGCGATTTCTTCCGCGCCGACCTGGGTGCGCAGCAGGCGGTTCTTGGGCTTGTTCTCCTCCGCATGCACCGCTTCCTTCAATTTAGATTCGAGCTGCGGCAGCTTGCCGTATTGCAGTTCCGCCACCTGCTCCAGCTTGCCTTCGCGTTGCAG
>JAUYGW010000347.1 GCA_030690245.1 Gallionella sp.
CATCCCGCCGCGCACGTCTTACCAAGGTTTCTTTGTGTGCCATGATCAAAAAAAGATCATCGAAAGATTTTAATTGATCATACTTCAGGCTTTTGCCCAATACCTGCAGCTGTTGCACGGCTTGGACAGTCGGGCAGTTGCGCTGGTATGCGGTCAGCTGCCGGAAAAAGTTTCCACCAATAAGCGTTTCCTGCCGGGCCTTGCGCACAATCGCGCAGATGTCATCGGAAAACTGAAGGGACTTAACGCTCGCCTGCTTATCAAGATCGTCAATTTCAAGCAGCAGAGCGTCAAATGTATTTATGCCAGCCATATTGGCTGTCATCAAGCTTGGTATGCGCAGATAAGCGTAAATGCCATAGCAGCCGCTTATGATTACGACCATCATCAAAGCATAGGCTAAAGTATGAACATTCCACCCAAACTGAAAGCCGGTATGCAGCGTAGCCAGCACGACGAGTGCTATTCCCAGATAGGTGTGAGCAGAAAGCCAGCCCTGAAGCGTTGCACCATGATGCCGCAACCAATTCGCTTGGCGTTTTCGACGGTCTGGAACATCCTGCTGCATCGATGGAGTATTTGATGAGTTTCGCCGTTCGGTGCGTATTGACGGCAACCGCTTGCGTACCCCGTACAGAGTCAGCACGACGACGATGAGTGCCGATAAAATCCCAAATATATAACCCAGCCAGGAGCCGCCGTATGCACCCATCTCGGGCTGATCGAATAAATAAGCCAATACGGCAGCAATCATCAGCAGGCTGGCGATTTTAAAGTAGCGATAATTTTTGTACTCCAGCAATGTGCTGTGCTGCATATCGTTTCGATCCTGAATTGTTATGTTTATTCCAATGAGGAAGAGTTGTCACGCATCGTCAGGGAAAGCGCTTCTGGGCTGATGCGTATGGCCGCTCCAGTCGGGCATGACCGGACGCAGGCTGGCCCCATTGCATTATCCTTGCACAAGTCGCACTTGATTGCCTTCTTGGGTAAATCATCACCAGAAATGCGGTTTTTCTCGCCTTGATAAGCACCGCCCGTCAGGGCTTGCCATAAGCCCGGTTTTTTGAACTTTGGATTAACCGCCACCATCTGGATAGCATCGTAGGGGCAGTTGCTTTTGCAATTGCCGCAGCTAATACAGCCGTCTGCAATGTATACCTCACCGTTGACCGATCTGTGGATAACATTAGGCGGGCAATCCAGCATGCAATAGGGATGCTCGCAATGGCGGCATGATGTGGGTAAATGAATGTGGCCGTGCGTGGGACCGGCTTCACGGTTAAAAAGTGGGGTGCCATGGTGCGTGTTTGCGCAGGCAGTTTCGCAATTATTGCAACGGATGCAAAGTGAATAATCGATCAACAATACATCCGTTGCTTCGCCAACACCCTGCTGAATAAGGAAAGTGAATAGATTGTCAGGCTTGCTTTGAGGCTCGAGCATTTTTTCATCGTGAGCATTTTCGCGGTAGCGTGCGGCGAAAAAATCACGCAGTTCTGCATTGCGCTCCAGCACCGCAATAGCCACCGGGGCCTTGAGTAAGACAACTTCGGTTTCTGAGGCGGCACGGACTGTGGCTGAACGCGGTTTATCCGAGATAAGCGCCATTTCGCCAACATAATTGCCCGCAACGACAAAAGATAACGCATCCTCTTTGCCGCCTATCATTCGGGAAATCATCACCGAGCCGCGCCGGATCAGATACAACCCGTCAGCTTTATCGCCTTGATGAAATAAAACATCCCCGGCTTTATATCGCTGGATCGTTGCACCCTGCAATAAATAGTTCAATTCATGTTCGGGGAGCGTGTTGGTCAGGCAGTTGCGTACTACCCGTTTCATCGATACTTCGTCGAGTTTTCGACGCACAGACTCTGCGGAATTAATCAATTTAAGCATCGAGCGACGCGGCGTTTCGATCAGCACGCAATTTGTTATTGCCTTAATGGTGGCGGATCTGCGGCGTCCGGATATCAGCCCCATTTCACCAAAGAAATTCCCCGCTTTAATCTGAAAATAAATTTCACTGCCATCCTTGGCTTTAACAAGAACAGCAAGCTCGCCTTCTAAAATTGAAAAAAAACTACTGGTGTAATCATCGTATTTGAAAATGATTTCATCCGGCTGGGGGGTCAGAATATTGCTTTCGAGCAGAAGCTCGCGCAGTTGCAGTGCGGTAAGGCCGGCTAATATAGGCGCATTGCGCCGGATAAGGGCGAGCCCTTCACGCACTGAGCATGACGCATCGAAGCTGGAGATTTTTTGTTTGAGGAGCGGCTCATCCGCCGGTTCGACCGGATTTCCGAGGATATATTCGATCACCTCGTAACCATGGTTCAAAGCCTGCTTGATAAGCGGGCAGCCACCGAGCGTCCCGATAATATAGAGGCCCGGCACATTCGACTCGTACTGTTCGGATAATTCCGGCGCCGTAGTTATATCGCTGTTGGAGAATTTTACGCCAAAGCTTTCCAGCAGTTTGCGTGGCGGGCTAGCGCCAAGGCGCGCAATAACACGATGGCAGGGAATGATCTCAATGCCTTCAGAAGTTTTTGCAACCACCCTCAGCAAGTAACCGATTTCCGTCTCGCTGTCGATGAAGTCGATACTGGAGTTGACGCGGGGTTCAATTCGGCCTGCCTTGATGGCAGCTTGCAGCAGGTTGAAGTTGCCCTCTTTGCAGCGGCTGAATTCTTCCTCGCGATTGATCAGGATCACCCGGTTCTGCTGTGCGAGCGCGAGCGCATTTTCCACGCCGGCATCCCCGCCACCCACAACCACGATGGTTTCGTCTTTAAACTCTTCCGGATCGTCGAGATGATATTGCACGGTCGGCAAATCTTCGCCCGGAACCCCCAGTTTGTGTATGTTGCCCTGAAGCCCAATCGCAAGAACTACAAACTCGGCATCTATGGGTTGCCCGGAGGATAAAGTGACCTGAAAGTGGCCGCGCTCGCCTGTTATTCCGTTAACCTGTGCGCCCAGGCGCAGGTTAATCTTATGCCTCTGGATATCTTCATGCCATAGGGTAAGAATGTTTTCGCGAGTCCCCGCAGCAAACGTCATCGGGCTTCGCAGCGGCAGCACCGCAGGTTCAGCCATGACGAGCTTGCCTTTTTGATATTTGTGTATAGTGTTGGCGGGATGCTGCGCAGCTTCCAGCAGAACATGCGAGATTCCCAGTTCGGCAGCATGTGCAGCAGCAGACAGGCCTGCTGGCCCCGCGCCAATGATTGCAATCTTGAATTTTTCAGTCATTAGCTATTTATGCTGGCAGTTTTTAGGCGTAATTTACCATAGCCGATATATTGTATTTCAATATATGCAAATATGTCTTTTGGCACATCGGGATGAAGCTTGAAATTTACCGCGTTCAAGCAAGCTTGTTGCCAAGCTAGTGTTGACATAGTTATATACACTCATGTACATTCACCTATGTAGTACAAACTCAACGAAATACAAACTTAACTCCTTAGGAGGGGCTTTAAAAAATGCGTAAATTTGCTTATGTTCTGCTTGCAGTTCTCGGCTTTTTCAGTCTGCCTGTTCAAGCGGATGTTGATGGTGCAAAACAATTCGTTAAACAGTATGCGGCTCTCGTCAAAGGAGTGAATCCTTCTTACGTTTTGAATGCGGAAGCGGGGCGAGCGTTTTACATCAAAAAACATACTGTGAAAGGCAAAGAGGTTGCTTGCACAGATTGCCATGGCGATAATCCTGCTGCTGTTGGCAAGCATTCAGAAACCAAGAAGAAAATCGCTTCCCTTTCTCCTGCGGTCAACCCCAAGCGTTTCTCGAATCTGAAAAAGACCGAAGAAACATTCGATATTCATTGCAATGATATCCTCGAAAGAAACTGTACGTCGCAGGAAAAAGGCGATTACATAGTTTACATATTGTCGATTAAGTAAATTAGCGGTAGGTGCTAAAGAACAGCCCACATTTTTGTGGGCTGTTTTGTTTTTTTAAGAATATTAGCGTTCCCGATGGCGAGCGTATTTTGGAGCGATAAACAATTATGGTTACTTTGCCGGAATTGAAGCAGGTTTTCGATAATCTCGACGAGGGGATAGTTTTTATTGATCAAGACCGTCGCATTGTGGCAATCAATGAAGCGGCTAGCCGCATGCTGGGGCAGGATAGCGACGCTATCCTGAATAAGCTTTGCCCAACTCTTTTTCAGGGCACGGATTGCGCGAGAGATTGCGAAAAGAGCGATCATTGCACGCTTATGGTGGAAACCAAGCAAGAAAGAAAGTTTCAAGACCTTGTCGTACGGCGACCGGACGGCGCATTGGTTCAGATGCGCATGTGGGCCATCGTGCTGCCCTCCAAAGGACCATCGAAGCACTGCGCTGTGGTATTGCGTGGGACGAATTGGTGAGATTCTAGCGTATAAAACGGGTATGAGCATCGCGGCAACGCACCTGATCTAGACAGATTACGCAAGAATGAACGTTGTCTGGATGCGCCGGATTTGCGATCAAGACTGATTTTCCGGCAAGCTCCTTTCCTGCCACCATGCGTAGATGACGGGAATGACGATAAGGGAGAGCAGTGGCGCGCTAATCATGCCGCCCACCAGGGGTGCGGCAATCCGCTTCATCACATCGGCGCCGGTGCCGGAGCTGACCATCACCGGAATCAACCCGGCCACGATCACCGATACCGTCATGATTTTCGGGCGGATGCGCGACAACGCGCCATCAATAATGGCAAGCTGCAAATTCTGGTAGTTTACCGGCCGGCCGGACTGGCGCAGTTCCGCGATGGCCTGGTCCAGATAGAGCAGCATCACCACGCCGAACTCGGCCGCCACACCGGCCAGCGCGATAAACCCGACCGCGACCGCGACCGACAAGTGATAATCCAGCCAGTACACCAGCCAGAAGCCGCCCGCCAAGGAGAACGGCAGGCACAGCAGCACCAGCAGCACTTTTCCGCTATGGCGGAAATTCAAATAAAGCAGCGCCACTACCAGCAGCAGCGTGAGCGGTATCACCCACATGAAGCGTTCCTTGGCATGCTGCAGGCTGGCGTATTGCCCTGACCAGGCGATGGCGTAGCCCGGTTGCAGCTCGACGGCTTTGGCCACTGCGGCCTGCGCGTCGGCTATATAACCGCCCAGGTCGCGCCCAGCGAAATCCAGATAAACATAGGCCACCAGGCGGCCATTTTCGCTTTTGATCTCGACCGGGCCATCATTCACGCTTATCTTTGCGATTGTCCCCAGCGATACTTGCGCGCCGGAAGGCGTCATGATGCGGCTGGACGCAAGCGCGGTGAGCGAATCGCGGAAAGCGCGCTGATAGCGCAGGTTGATCGGGAAGCGATTGCGACCCTCGATTACCATGTCGATATTTTCTCCGCCGATGGCGCCCTGCACCAGGCGCTGTACATCGGCTGCGGTAACGCCGTAACGCGCCGCTTGCTCACGATCCAGCGCAATATCCACGTAGCGCCCGCCGGAAGCGCGGTCGGCGAAAGCGTTGCGCGTGCCCGGCACGGAACTTTTTATCGCCTCTTCAATTTGCATGGCCAATGCGCTGATGCCGGCAAGATCCGGGCCGGTAACCTTGACGCCCAGCGGTGTGCGGATACCGGTGGACAGCATGTCTATGCGCGTGCGGATCGGATACCCCCAGGAATTGGTCAGCCCCGGCAGGCGTACCTGGCTGTCCAGCTTGTGGATCAACTCCTCCATGGTTTCGCCGTCCGGCCACTGTTCGCGCGGTTTGAGCAGAATCGTGGTTTCCAGCATCGAAAGCGGCGCCGGGTCGGTGGCGGAATTGGCGCGCCCTGCCTTGCCGAACACGCGCTCGACCTCGGGCATTTGCGCGATCAGGCGATCGGTGATTTGCAGAATATTCGCCGCCTCATCTATCGATACGCCGGGCAGGGTGGTGGGCATATAAAGCAGGTCGCCCTCATTGAGCGGCGGCATGAACTCGCTGCCCAGTTTTGCAAGCGGCCAGGCGGCGCTCAGCAAAAATATCAGGCAGAGCGACAGCGCAAGCTTGCGTTTTTGCAGCGCGGCCATCAGCACCGGGCGGTAAAGCGCATGCAGCAGCCGGTTCAGCGGGTTGTTTTGCTCGCGGGTGATGCGCCCGCGGATAAAATAACCCATCAGCACCGGAGCCAAAGTAATCGCGAGCGCCGCACTTGCGGCCATCGCATAAGTCTTGGTGTAGGCGAGCGGAGCGAACAGCTTACCCGCCTGTCCGGTGAGCGTCAGCACCGGCAGAAAGGATACGGTGATGATCAGCAGCGAAAAGAATAAGGCCGGCCCGACCTCGAGCGCGCTCTGGGCGGTGACTTTCCAGTAGTCGGGTTTGTCTCCGGCGCGCTCCAGATGCTTGTGCATGTTCTCGATCATCACTACCGCGGCATCCACCATCGCGCCGATGGCGATGGCAATGCCGCCCAGCGACATGATGTTGGCGGTTATGCCCTGGTTTTCCATGATGATGAAAGCGGCCAGAATGCCGATCGGCAGCGTGACTACCGCCACCAATGAGGAACGCAGGTGGAATAAAAATGCGAGGCATACCAGGGTGACGATGAGCGATTCCTCGACCAGTTTTTCGCCCAAGGTTTTGATGGCGCGGTTGATGACCCCGGAACGGTCATAAGTGACCACCAGCTCGATGCCGGGCGGCAGCCCGCCCTGCAATTCCTTCAATCGCTCCTTGACGCGCATGATGGTCTTGAGCGCGTTTTCGCCATAGCGCATGATGATGATGCCGCCGGTCACTTCGCCTTGACCGTCCAGATCGGTCACACCGCGGCGCAATTCGTGCCCGATCTGAATTTGCGCGACATCTTCCAGGCGGATGGGCACCCCCTGTGCGTTGGTCGCCAACGGAATGCGCCGGAAGTCATCCAGGTTCTTCAAATAATTCTGTGCGCGCACGACATATTCGGCCCGCCCCATTTCCATCACCGAGCCGCCGCCCGCCATATTGCTGTCGCGGATCGCCTGCTCGACGCTTTCCAGGCTCAGGTTGTACGCAGCCAGCCGGTTGGGGTTCACTTCGATCTGGAATTGCCGCACCATGCCGCCGATGCTGGCGACTTCGGCCACGCCCGGCAGGCTTTGCAATTCATATTTGAGGAAGAAATCCTGCACTGCGCGCAATTGGTCGGCATCGTAGCGGTGATGGCGATCCACCAGCGCGTATTCGAACACCCAGCCTACGCCCGAGGCGTCCGGCCCCAGCGTAGGGATGACGCCCCGCGGCAGACGGTCTTCAATCTGGCTTATGTACTCCAGCACGCGCGAGCGCGCCCAGTAGGGGTCTATGCCGTCCTGGAAAATCACATACACATAGGATTCGCCGAACATCGAAAAGCCGCGCACCGCAGTCGAACCCGGCACCGACAGCAGCTCGGAAGTAAGCGGAAAAGTGACCTGGTCTTCGACTACCTGCGGCGGTTGGCCCGGGTAAGCGGTTTTGACGATAACTTGAACGTCGGAAAGATCGGGAATGGCGTCCAGTGCCATATTGCGCGCGGAATAGATTCCCCATCCTGCCACCAACACTGCGCCCAGCAGCACCAGGATGCGGTTTTTCAGCGACCATTTGATGATGCGTGCAATCATGCTTCAGTCCAAAGGTTCTTCGCACCCCACGCGCGAGGGATTGGTGTTCCTTCGCGGCAAAATCTTTTGCGCTTAGTGTTCGCCTGCATCGTGGCTGTCATGCATGCGCTGTGCGGCATCGCTCATCGATGCCGCAGCATCCAACAGGAATTGCCCGTTTACCGCAACCTGGTCGCCGGCTTGCAGACCGGCGGTGATTTCAATCGAATCGACGGTTTCAATCCCGGTTTCCACTTGGGCCGGCGTGAAATGCCCTTCGCCCCCGGCCAGCATCACCCAATCGCCTTTGCCGGTGCGCATTACCGCCGAGCGGGGCACGGCAAGCGCCTTGTGCGGCTTGGCGTGGATGATGACGTCAAGAAATGAGCCTATGAGCAACTGGTTCCTGGGATTGTCGACGCTCAGGCGCGCCTGTACGGTGCGCGTCGCGCTGTCGACCACCGGGTTGATAAATTGCAGGCGCGCCTTGATTTCCGGCGCGCCGGACTTCGGCAGCTTCAACGTCACTTTGTCGCCATTTTTTACCCAGGCCAGTTGATCGGGAAAAAGCGGCACATCGACCCAGACCCGCGACAGGTTGGTGAAAGAAAACAGCCTGTCCATCGGTTTGATTGCGCTGCCTTCTCGAACCTCGATCCTGGTGACGAAACCGGATTGCGGGGCGCGGACTTCAATCACTTCTCTTGTCCGGTAGCTTGTATTGAGTTCCTCGATCAGATGACCGACATCGAAATACTGAAATTTTTCGGTGTAGAGGTTGCGCTTTTTCGCATTCATCTGAATTTCCATCATCTCGCTCTCGGTCATCGAATAGTCGGGGTTCGTATGCGCGTCTTCGGCGTTCATCGGAACCATGAGCCGGTCTTTCTCCTTGATCAAGTCGACGTATTCGAATTGGATCTTAAGCAATTCGGGGGAATATATTTCGTAAATCACCTGCCCTTCCTCGACCTTTTGGCCGACCGAATTTATATGGAGTTTTTTGATGACTCCTTCGAGTTTCGAGCTGAGATTGAAAATCAGGCTTTCATCGGCAACCACGTTGCCATAGGCGTGGATGTCCTGGCTCAGTGTTCGCCATTCGGCGGTGGCCAAACGCACCCCCAGCCTTTGCTGCGAAGCGGTGTCGATCTGCACGCCATGGCTATGTTCGGGCTGCGATGTGCCCAGCTGATCCATTTCCACCAGATCCATACCGCAAATCGGGCACAGTTCACCCGGCTGATCCCGGATAACCTGGGGATGCATGGGGCATACCCAGAGTTTTTTTGCCGGCTTTGTCGAAGTTTGGCTGTCGGCGGTTATTGGATCGAGGCTTGAATGGGCCTCAGGAGCGTTGCCGCCAAGCTGGCTTGCCGGATGGCCAAGGTAGAAATATCCAATAGTGGCCAGGATTGCGATTGCCCCTGCGCCCAGCCACCACTTTGCATGCTTGGATGCAAACATATCGAGCCATCGTTTTTTTTCAGGCCTGGTCATTTTTGTATATTGATCCGGCAACCGTAGATTGGTTTAAGAAATTAGTCGTGGATTAATATCATTTGGCAGGGCTTTTGTAATGCGGGTTCACGATGCAGCTGCCGATCCGTCTCTGGGCTTCCACTTCGCATGACTCATAGTCCTGGTATTTGTCGCAGACTTCGAAAGCACCCATGATTAAGCAGTACGGCGCCTTGGTGGATGGAGGGGGTTGATCGACCGCGCAATCCCCTTTGGTTCCGGTAACGCGCTTGCATTCTTCGTTGGTGCTGTACTTGCACTCGTCTATGCGGATAGCGCCACTATCTGTTACCGGGCAAAATCTGCCGGCGGACGCATATTGCGGAAGCCCGATTGTTACGCACAACACCAGAGCGGTTAAAAGTTTTCTAGCTTGCATAGTGTGACATCCTTAACGTTTGGATTGCATGGTAACCACAAATTGGAGGTATATCCTGAGCGGTTAGTTCCAAGTGACTGCGATCAGCAATCATTCATCCCACCGAAAACATGGATAAGCACGGCCTTTGGGAGGGCATATCTGGAATTTATGGGCACTGAAAAACTGAATTGCACTGATCTACAGCGGGTGTCATTCTACACGACAGCTTGTCAAATGTGATGCTACTATTGGCGGCATCCATAAGGATAATGGCAACTTTTAAAAGGTAATGGAACATGGGTCATCCGGTTTTTTTCGATGCGGTACCAAAGATCAGTTTGTACGACCCGTTGGCCGAAGTTCTCGGCGCAGCGGAAGACGGAATTCTGCAATACGGCTATTTTGATGCGGTGCGGTTGGCCGGCCACTCCTGTCCGACGGTAGCCTCGGCCTATTGGCTGACCTACAAGGCCTTGGCTTCGCTCTATCCCGATGCAATGCCGGAGCGCGGCGATATTCTGGTGGAGTTCGACCAGGACAGCACCAGCGGCGTGACGGGCGTGATCGCGAATGTTGTGAACATGTTGACCGGCGCCACGGCAGATACTGGTTTCAAGGGGCTTGCCGGGCGCTTTAACCGGTGCGACCGGTTGTTTTTTTCGGTGGAAATGCCCGGAGAAATGCGTTTCACCCGCCTCGACACAAACCGGGCCGTGACTGTGGCGGCCAACCTGCAGCGCGTCCCGGCTTCGCCGCGCATGTCGCCGCTGATAGGGAGTTGCCTCGCAAACAGGGCAACCCCGGAAGAAACTGCCGAGTTCAGGCAGCTATGGCAGGAACGGGTGCGCAGCATTCTGCTGGATCATGGAGATGATCCGGAAGTCTTTGTCGTAATACCCGCTTGAGCATCCCATGAAACGAATCCCAGCCCTGCAACCCCTGTCGCGTGAACATCACACCGCCCTTACCCTGGCAAAAGCCTGCGAGCGAGCGGCACAATCGCGCGATGAAGAACGGATAGCCAAGACCTGCCAGCGCGTAATTCAGGCCTTTTCCGCTGAGCTGGAACCGCACTTTCAGCTTGAGGAGCAGTCGTTGTTGCCGCTGTTGCGTAGCGCCGGAAACACGCCGCTCGAGGAGCGCACCCTGGAAGACCACCAACAGCTGCGCGCGCTGCTCGATGGTTTACAGCAAAATAATATCGAGGCATTGGGCAGCTTTGGCAAGCTCTTGTCGGCTCATGTCCGGTTTGAGGAAAGAGAGCTTTTTCCGGCGCTTGAAAGCCTGTTGCCGTAAAAGTTGTAGTTCAGTCCGCGCCGGAAACCGCTTCTTCCGGCTGGCTGAAAAGCCGCTCAATAAATCTGCGGGAGGGTCGCCTCATCCCGCGCGTCATGTCAATTTCCCCATTCCCAGCTCGGTATGGCATGCACAACCATGTAGTCCACCGCCGCCTTGACCTCGTCCTCGGATAATCTGGCGTTAGAGCCGCGCGACGGCATGGAGCCTTTCTTGCCTATGTACCCGTTTATCGCGCGGTCATAGAGAACTTCGTTGCCTTGGGCAAGGCGCGCTTCCCAATCCTGCTTCTTGCCCAAACGCGGCGCCCCTTTCAATCCGGATTTATGGCAGATGCTGCAGGTGCCCTTGTACACCTTCTCGCCGGTTGCCAGGTCGGGGGCGGCTGCGACAGTCTGCGGTTTGACCTCATGCGGAGCAGAGAGTGGCTTCGGAGCGGCTGCCATGTCGGGAGTTGCTGTGGCGGGCACGGCAACTTCCTTGCCCTTACCGCCGCATCCGGAAAGGAGCGCGAGCGAGGCGATAACTATCAGTGTTTGTTTTTTCATGTTGGCTGTAATCCTTCAGTTAGCGAATTGTAAATTGTTTGGTTGTCGCAGAAAACACCTGCGATCCGAACGGCCCATGCGGTTTTGGCATGGAATACCACACCATATAGTCCACCGCCGCCTTGACCTCGTCCTCGGATAATTTGGCGTTCGAGCCGCGCGACGGCATGGAACCCTTGCTGCCTCGGTATCCCTTTATGGCATGGACATAAAGAATTTCATTGCCTTGCGCGAGGCGCAACGCCCAGTCCTCCTGGTCACCCAGGCGGGGCGCACCTTTCAACCCGAGCCGATGGCAAATGCTGCAGGTGTTCCTGTAGACCTTTTCACCGGTTGATATTTTTCCCGGCAATTCGGCGGCGGACGGCGCGGTCACTTCAACTTCCCGGCCGTCGCACCCGGAAAGAAGCGCAAGCAATGCGCTAACCGCCAATACCCGTTTTTGCATGACTGCGTTACCCATTGGAAAACAGAAGTGGCTGAAGAGCGATGGGCATGATGTTCGCGGCGCGTGGCAAATATCTCTAAAGCCAGCGTGTCAGCGCCCATGCCAAGGCCGGAAATGAGACGCGATGAAATGCAACAAGTTCCACAACGGCTGCCGTTGAGCGGCCGAATATGCCTGAATCCATATTCCGTGGAGAGCCGGGGTATGGAATCAACGCGCCCAGAATTAGGCTTGCATTTTCAATATATCCTATTAAAATACTCGGGCTTTATTTTTCGATCAACTCACTCTTTTAAGGAATACAAAATGGTTCACAATTGCGCCAATTCTACCTCGCCTGATATGCGTTACCCGTTCGATGCCCGTGGCGTCGCCAAACGCTTCCGCCATGCTGCTATTTTCGGCGCGTTTGACTCGCTGCATCCGGGCGAAACCATGCATTTCTGCAACGACCACGACCCGCTGCCGCTGCTTGCACAACTCAAAGACCGCTACGGCGAAGGCATCGATATCAGCTATGTCGCCCGCGAACCAGGTCAGATCATCATCGATTTCACCCGCAAGTAATCGCTTCAGATGTTCCGTTGACGGCGGCAGAGATTGCCGCCGTCATCGCACCGAATTTGCTTCATTTCTCATCTCTGCAACCGTCCAGTTATCCAATCCGCCACTTGTCCTGCACCTTCCGGAATAACCGGTCTGGGGCGCGGTGCATCGCAGATTTCTTCCAGCACTCCAGCAAAATTCCCCTGTTCCAGCGCATCCCTCGATACCTCGCGGCACAGGCTGCGTCGTTGCAGCCATTCGATCAAGGCGGGCGATTCCGGCCAGTCGGCGCGGCTGACATACAGCACCGGCGTGCCGCTGCATGCGGCCTCGGCGAAGCTGCCGTAACCCGGTTTGCACAGCAACACGTCGCAACTGGCGAGCAGGTCACTGAAGCTCATCGGCAGTGATTCGAGCGCGACGGCATCGGGATGCTCGACCTGCCAGCTTTGCTGCACCAGCCAGCGCACGCCGTCGATGCGCGGCCAGCGCTCGATGGGCAGGCGGCCGGCGATGCCGCCCAGGCTGACCAGCACCAGCTTCTCTTCTCTCGAAAGTTTTAGATGATGGTTCAACTCATCGCGCCGGTTGCTGCCGACGGCGGCGATGGGCGTGACCGGAACGAGATTGGGCAGATGCTCCATCGCCATGCCGGGCGTGGCGCGCAGAAAGGCATCGGCATTGGCGTAACCGGTGTGGACCTGCGCCGCGATGGCGTCATCGCCGCAATAGTGGCGGTAGATATCAAACCAGTTCAGCGAGCATAACGCGGCATTCGGAATGCCCGCGCGCTGCGCGCCCGCCAGCGGCAGGTAGCCGACGTTGGACAGCACCATGTCCGCGCCGAGCTCGCGCAGCAGGCGCGCCTCTTCGGTGACGCGCACCTCCCAGTCTGCATGAAAGGCGCGATACGCCGCGCGGCTCTCCCCGACATGAATGTCCAGCGCCGAAGACATCGCCATGCCGATGTCGCCTTCGCTGGGCAGATGAGCGAACGGCGCATGGATGCGCGAAAGCAGATGGGCAAGCGGCACGGCTGAGCGCACCGTGAGGCGCAGTTGCGGCAGGCGCTCATGCAGCCGGTTCAGCACCGGCGCGGTCTGCGCGACATGGCCGAAACCGTGGCCGGAAATCGAAACAACGAGATGGGGCATTTAGCGGGCGACTTCAAATGACTCGGGGAGGCGAAGTTTACCGTGAGTCGCGGCAGGGTTCGACTCCGGCATTCAGGGGTAGTAATATATCCTTCGTAGTTCGGGACTTCTATGAGTGTTTGCGCAGTTTCTGCTGCGCATAATCAGGAGGATGCCATGGATAGACGTTCATTCATCAGGCTCGCAGCCGGCGGTGCCGGTGCGCTGGCATTGTCGAGGTTCCTCATGGCGGGGCAGGCCATCGCCGCCGAGCGCATCGCGAAACTCAGCAAGAGCGATGCGGAATGGAAGCGACTGCTCACACCCGAACAATATGAGGTACTGCGCCGGGAAGGCACCGAGCGGCCGTATTCCAGCCCCCTCGACCGTGAAAAACGCAGCGGTATGTTCCTCTGCGCCGCCTGCGACCTGCCGCTGTTTCCCTCCAGGTTCAAATTCGACAGCGGCACCGGCTGGCCGAGCTTCTACGACGTGCTGCCCGGCCGCGTCGAGACCAGGACCGACTACAAGCTGATCCTGCCGCGCACCGAATACCACTGCGCGCGCTGCGGCGGCCATCACGGCCACGTGTTCAAAGACGGCCCGAAACCCACCGGCCTGCGCTACTGCAACAACGGCGTGGCGCTGAAATTCGTGCCGGACAAAGGATGGTACAAACTTGGGGAAGCAATTCAGCCACGGATTAACACAGATATTCACGGATAAAACCGGTTCTAATCCGTGTTTCATCGGTGTTAATCCGTGGCTAATGTCAGGAGCCTAAAATGAGCGTAATCGACATCGGCCTCGCGTTCCTCGAAGGCGTGGCGCTGATTGTCTCGCCCTGCATCCTGCCGGTGCTGCCGCTGGTGCTGGCCACCTCGGCCGGCGGCGGCAGGCGCAGGCCGTATGGCATCATTATCGGCTTCGTGCTGGCGTTCACCCTGTTCGCCCTCGCGGCGCGCCAGCTTGTTTCGCTGCTGGGCCTGGATCTCGACCTCGTCAAGAATACTTCGCTGGTGCTGCTCGCGCTGATGGGGCTGGTGCTGCTGTCGTCCAGGCTCTCGGAAAAATTCGGCGCGCTGACGCAGGGTCTGGCGAACCTCGGCAACGACCTCGCCGCGACCAAAGGGGAAGGCCTGCTCGGCGGCATCGCCATCGGCGCCTTGATCGGGCTGGTATGGACGCCGTGCGCGGGGCCGATCCTCGCCGCCATGCTGGTGCAGGTGATCCGCCAGCAGAGCGACCTGGCCGGCAACTTCGTCATCCTCTCGTTCGGCATCGGCGCGGGCGTGCCGATGCTCATCATCGCGCTGGCCGGGCGCAGGATCATGGGCAGGCTCGGATTCTTCGCCCGCCACGCCGAAGCCGTGCGCAAGGGTTTCGGCGTGCTCATCCTCCTGTCGGTCGCCTACATCGCTTCCGGCGCGGACATCGAGGCGCTGTTCATGCCGAAAGAAACCGCCGAAGCGCCGCGCAGCGAGCTGGTGCTGCAGGAAGGCCTGGGCAGGCCCTATGCCGCGCCGGAATTCGCCGGGATCGAGGCGTGGCAGAACTCGGCGCCGCTCACCATGAAGGAGCTGCAAGGCAAGGTCGTGCTGATCGACTTCTGGACCTATTCCTGCATCAACTGCGTGCGCACCTTGCCCTATCTCACCGACTGGGACAAAAAATACCGCGATAGGGGGCTGGTGATCGTCGGCGTGCATTCGCCCGAGTTCGAGTTCGAAAAAAAGCCGGCCAACGTCCGGGACGCGATCGCGCAGCACGGCATCCGCTACCCCGTCGCGCTGGACAATAACCTTTCCACCTGGCTGAATTTTCATAACCGCTACTGGCCCGCGCATTACCTCATCGACCGGCAAGGCCGGGTGGTCTACACCCATTTCGGTGAGGGCAAATACAACGTCACGGAGAACAACATCCGCTACCTGCTCGGCCTGAAAGAGCAGGGCGAGACCATCCAGGTCGAAGGCCCGGCGTTTGCGCCGGGGCAAACGCCGGAGACCTACCTCGGCTACGACAGGGCGGACAGCTTCGGCGGCAAGGAAAGCGTGATACGCGACGCACAGGGCGGCTACTGCTTTCCCTCCACCCTGTCGGCTGATGCATGGGCGCTGAACGGCACATGGCAGGTGGAACGCGAAAAGATCGTCGCGGGCGCGCAGGGCGCCGCGCTGCGCCTCAACTTCAAGGCACGCAAGGTGTTCCTGGTGCTCGGCACGGCCGGCGGCAAGCCGGTGCGTGTCACGCTCAAGCTCAACGGCGAAGCGGTTGGAAACAATGCGGGCAAGGATGCGACGGCGGGCGTGGTCACCGTCGAGCGCAACACGCTGTATGAACTGATCGACCAGCAAAGCCCGAAGAACGGCCTGCTCGAAATCGAGACGGACGCGCCGGGGCTGGAGGCTTATGCGTTTACGTTCGGCTAGGGCGGGCTCGCAGCAAAACCAAACCTGCACCCTAAGCGTCCTCAGGGCACAATAACGAACTGGCATCACACGGGATTTATTGTATTCTATGCGCGCTGCAAGCTTGAATTCACAGGAATGGACATCATGGATAAAACAGTAAAGCTCCGCCCATTTTCCGGCGACGCAATGGACAATTCCCCGCAAAGCAATCTTACCGAAGATCAGGATAAATCTCTTGAGCTGGTAAAGAAAAATGCCCAGCTTGAGGAAGAGAAGAAAAAGTCGCTCGAACAATTAAAAATAATCGAGCAGCTCAAGGAGAGTCTCAAGCAAGAGCAGGTCAGAATGGCCGGGATGGCGAAGAACGCGGCCGGGCCGGATGCCAATCAGCTTGCGGTAAAAGATGCCCAGCTGGAAGAAGAGAAGAGCCGGTCGCTCGAAAATTTGAAAATGATCGTACAGCTGCGGGAAAGCCTCAAACAGGAGCAGGCAAAAACGGCCGAGATGGTCAAGATGATGGCCGAGCAGGAGGCCCGGATAAAAGCATCGGCCATGTCGGAAACGAATGAGCTCGCCAGGAAGAATGCCCAGTTTGAAGAAGAGAAGAAAAAATCGCTCGAACAAATAAAAATAATCGAGCAACTCAGGGAAAGCCTCCAGCAGGAGCAGTCAAAAACGGCCGAGATGGTCAAGATGATGGCAGAGCAGGAAGCCCGCACAAAAGCTTCGGTCGCGCTGGAAGCCAAAGCCAAGGAGTTGACCGAGGCGCTCGGCAAGATCGCGGCTATCGCCGCTGCGGTGAAAACGGCCTAGCAACGCTCATCTATAAAGCCGTTCGTGTTATGTCAGTCGAAACATGAACGGCTTCAAATCGCACAACTCTCCGTCTCGCGCAGCAGCTTCAGATAATCTTCCACCCGCTCATGTAGCGTCGCAGGCTGAGTGACGATGTCGCGCACCAGTGAGAACAGCGGGTATCCGCGCCAGTCGAACGGGCGATATTTTTCCACCATGCGCAGGGTATGCACGCCCTCGCCGGAGATGTCCGACCACTCGCCGCGAGCCAGTTGCCGCCCGAGCGCATGGTGGTGCGAATCCTCGCTGGTCGCCGTCGTCATCAGGTCGCCCAGCCCGGCGTAGCTGTAAGGCGTGTGCGCCTGCCCGCCGAACGACTGCACGATGCCGGACAGTTCCGCGATCGCGGCGACCATCAGGTGCCCGCGCATGTTGTCGCCCAGCTTCAACTCATCCGCCACGCCGAACATGATCGCATACACGTTCTTCAGGATCACCGACCAGCTCCTGCCGTGCATGTCCGAGGCCTGCTGGCAGACCAGCGTGCTGCCCCGGAACAGGCTGTGCATCACGTCGAAATCCGCCGCGTCGGACAGCACCGCATCGGCAAAGCCATAGCGCCCCGCCCTGAGTTCCTCCGAGATCATCGGCCCATACACCACCCCGTAGTGGTGCCTGCCTGCAAATAGAGATTCGAAAACCTGCGCAGCCGTGCGCCCCGATTCGTCCAGCCCCTTTGCGATGCTCAAGCATAAACTGCCCTGCGCCAGATAAGGCGCGATGCGGCTCGCGATCTCATGGTGCGGATTCACCGGCAGGCAGAACAGGATCGCCTGCGCTTCGGCGACCTCATCCCCCAGCGTCGCACGGCTGCCCCTCACTACCTCGCCCATGTTCCAGATGCGCACATCGTGCCGCGCCGCCAGCAGATACTCCATGGCGTGCCCCATCTCGCCGTAGCCCAGGATCAATACTCGAAGTTTCATGTCTGCACCTCAGTCTCGCGCAAAAGTCAGTTTGGATTTTGGCATGGTAGCGTGAGGGCAAGGGAAATTACTTCTGCACAGACGATAGGATTGCTTGAGTTCATTGCGAATTTGCTACTTCACAAACAGGCGCAATGCGCATACCATGCGCACATGGAGGTTTCCCATGAAATCAATGCAAAGCAACCAGGCACGCAAGCGTCCGGTCAACCTGACGCTCAATGAAGAATTGGTAACGCAGGCCAAAGGAATGACGAACAATCTCTCCGGTGTGGTCGAGCAGCTACTGGCCGATTACGTGATGAAACAGAACAACGTACGGCAAGAAAAAGCGCACCACGCCGAAGTGGCGGCAAAAGCGTGGAATTCCTTTAACGAACGCTCCGGTTCGTTTGCCGACGAACACTCCACCCTGTAATGGCGCAGTTCGACGTTCACCGGAACATCGGAAAACAGCGGGAAGACATTCCCTATGTCGTCATCGTTCAATCATCCCTGTTCGACAGCTACCGCCGCCGTGTCGTGATCCCTTTGGTGCGCCGCAGCAACCTGGATAATGCCGCAACGCTGGTCGGATCGGCGCTGAATCCTGCTTTCACGATCGAGGGAATAGAAGTGGTGCTGCACCCGCTGGAGACCGTATCCGTCGCCACCGATCAACTAGGCGAAAAGGTCGCCACGCTTGCGCAGGAAGGCGATCGCATCACTGGCGCGATGGATGAGTTGCTGACGCGGGCTTGGGCGTAGGGTGCCAATAAGCGAAGCGCATTGCACCAGATGTTTTTCATTCGGCGCAATAACGATTGCGCCCTACGCGGACTTGACTCATAACTTTGCTTTATCTTGGATAAATCTATTCATTCTTTCTGCCAGAGCTACACGACGGCTCTGCAAGAAATCTCTATATCGCTCGGTCGCCCAAAGCTCAGAAGCAGTTGGAACACACTGGCTGTGTAGGGCTTCTTCTCCCTGCTTTGCAACGATATCGACGAGGTAACCTGTCGCCTCTTTATTGCTGATACGGCGATTGGTTTGGCCGGTGATAAAGGCCATATTGGCAATCTCATTGATTTCGCCTGTTTCGTATCCTTGTGCCTTGAGCAGCGATTTCGGGATGATGTGATGCCACTGAATGAAGTGCAGCTTTCCTTGATGAGTCAGGGATAAACCCAAACCGCTATACCAATCTTTTGCACCCGAAGCTTTGAGTGCAAGGTAGGACAATGAGAACAGCGGGCTGTTCACGCCGCGACCGGCAAGGTCACCGGGTTCAATATGTAACCTTCCGAATTGACGTTTCACTGGTTCCATTAAGGCGCCTATGTCATCTTTTCGGAATATGATAGCCAAGTCCTCGTTGAGCAATGTTTCGGTTGAACCGCGTGAGTACCGCCCACGGGCATTGGCGACCAGCAACCAGTGCAATAGCTTGTTCTGCTCATCCGCAGTCAGCTTGTTGTCTTTGACCCGACTAACAGCGGCCAGAGCATGGATGAACATCGGCGAAGACAGGAGTGATTCATCCTCAATGCTGGCATTGGTACGCAGAAAGTTAATAGCAAAGCGCAATCCTTCTTGCGCTTGCTTCCATCCTTCCTTGAGCGCATCAACTGGTGTACTGGAAACGCTACGGAACAAACATTGCTTCGTCGCAAAAATCACTATGCCTCTTACCAATTGGCCAAGCTCGATAGTGAACCAACTCTGTTCGCATTCGTCCTGAAACTTTTCCAACTCTTTAAGTAGGTTCGGCCAGCGCGAGGTCATCTGTGCGAGAGCAAGGTCAGAGGATCGCAGCTTTGCTCCAAGGGAATTCACGCGGGAGCTAACAGGGTCAGCTTCGCATTGTTCCGGTACAGCCAACCAGAGAACTGGGGAATGGCTTGTCAGTCGCCCCTCAGTAGCCTCTGGGTGAGAAGCGTTTTCATATCTTTTCTGGTGTCTGCAACGATGTGAATGTAGATGATTTCCTGTCTTACCTCATAGATCACCCGGTTCATTCCCGAAATGACTTGCCGGTATTGTGTGAGGTTTAGTCGCTCAAGTTCTTCCGGGATAGAGCCGACAAATGGAAAAGTCTTCAGGTTGCGGATGGAGTCTTTTAGCCTGCTATAGGTGTCTTGCCAAGTATCAGGGGAAAAGTTTTTGGCGACGTAGCTTTTAAGTTCCTTCATGTCCTGCTCGGCAGAAGCCAGAAAGACGATTTTGTAACTCATTGCTGAGCGGTCTTATCCAGTTCGGCAAACACTTCTTCCGCGTCGCGGAATTTTCCCTGCTCGATTTCTTTGTTGCCGCAGGCAAGAATTCTCAGAAGTGCGACGGTTTGTTCCTGCTCCTCGTAGCTTTTTATATCCATAACGACCAGCTTGGCTTCGCCGTTCTGTGTGATAAGAAGCGGCTCACGACTTTCAGAAATGTCCCTGATGATTTCGGCAGCATGATCCCTTAGGTAGCTGATGGGTTTGATCTGTGTAGAAAGTTTCATGGTGGCTCCTGGGCTACGGTACTGAAATAACGAGGTTAATCCTATGCTGAATCCAGGCTGGCGTCCAATTTCTCGCCACAGCTACACCAGCTTCTTCAACTGATAAATCCTTTCCAGCGCTTCCTTCGGACTCAATTCATCCGGCTGCAATTCGCGCAATGCCGCCAGTAGTGGATGCTCTTCCGGTTCCGGCATCTCCGGTTTGCGATCGAACAAATCTCCCTGCGGGTTCTGTGCGGCACTGTTCTGTTCCAGTTTGCGCAGTTGTTTCTTCGCGGTCTTGATGACGTCGTTGGGTACGCCCGCCAGCGCGGCGACTTGCAGGCCGTAGCTTTGGCTGGCCGCACCCTCATTCACCGAGTGCAGGAAGACGATGCTGTGCTGGTGCTCGATGGCGGCGAGGTGGACGTTGGCGAGCTGGGCGAATTCCTCGGCGAGCCGCGTGAGTTCAAAGTAGTGCGTGGCGAACAGGGTGTAGCTGCGGTTCTTTTCCAGCAGGTGGCGCGCGATGGCGTAGGCGAGGGCGAGGCCGTCGAAAGTGGAGGTGCCGCGCCCGATTTCATCCACCAGCACTAGGCTTTTTTCGGTGGCGTTGTGCAGGATGTTGGCGGCTTCAGTCATCTCGACCATGAAGGTGGAGCGTCCGCTGGCGAGGTCGTCGGATGCGCCGATGCGCGTGAAAATCTGGTCGATCTCGCCGAGCACTGCCTGCTGCGCGGGGACGAAGCTGCCGACATGCGCGAGCAGCGCGATGATCGCGACCTGGCGCATGTAGGTGGACTTGCCGCCCATGTTCGGGCCGGTGATGAGCAGCGTGCGGCGCGCGTCATTGAGCGTGGTGTCGTTCGGCGTGAATGTATCGACTTGCGCTTCCACGACCGGATGACGGCCTTGCTTGATAACGATCTGTGCGTCGTCGCTGAACTGCGGCGCGCTGAAATTCAGCGTGGCGGCACGTTCGGCGAAGGTCGCGAGCACATCGAGTTCGGCGATCGCGGCGGCGATGCGTTGCAGTTGCGGAATGAATGGCGCTAACTGGTCGAGCAGTTGTTCGTAGAGGAATTTCTCGCGCGCCAGCGCGCGCTCGTTCGCGGACAGCGCCTTGTCCTCGAAGGCCTTCAGTTCCGGCGTGATGTAGCGCTCGGCGTTCTTCAGCGTCTGGCGGCGGCGGTAATCGTCCGGCACGTTGGCGCTCTGCGCGTGCGTCACCTCGATGTAGAAACCATGCACGCGGTTGTATTCCACCTTCAGCGTGGCGATG
>JAUYGW010000349.1 GCA_030690245.1 Gallionella sp.
GAGAATGGCAGTGCCGATATCGCCGTGCATTCACTGAAAGACGTGCCCATGCATCTGCCGGCGGGATTTGTGCTGGCATGCATCGCCGAGCGCGAGGATCCGCGCGACGCATTTGTTTCCAATCAGTTCGACAATCTGCAATCCCTGCCGCCGGGCAGCGTGGTCGGCACTTCCAGCCTGCGCCGTGAGAGCCAGTTGCGTGCCCGCTTCCCCCTGCTCAGGATTGAACCACTGCGCGGCAACGTGCAGACACGTTTGCGCAAACTGGACGAAGGGCAATATGCCGCGATCATCCTCGCCGCAGCCGGACTGAAACGCCTCGGGCTGGGCAGCCGCATCCGCAACGTCATTTCCAGCGACGACAGCCTGCCCGCCGTCGGCCAGGGTGCGCTCGGCATCGAGTGCCGCAGCGACCGCGCCGACGTGGCCGCCCTGCTGCAACCGCTACACCACCCCGACACCGCCGCCTGCGTGCTGGCGGAACGTGCGATGAGCCGGGTGCTGGGAGGCAGTTGCCAGGTTCCGCTGGGCGGCTTTGCGGAGATACTGGATGGCAAACTGCGCATGCGCGGCTTCGTCGCCACGCCGGACGGGTTGCGTATGCTGCGCGCCGAACTGACCGGGGAGATCGCCGACCCGGAAGCGCTGGGCAAGCGGATCGCCGACGCCTTGCTGGCGCAGGGCGCGGACGAAATCCTTGCCGCGCTGGCTTTGTGATTTTTAGCTGCGGATTAACACAGATAAAACCGGGGTTGTCCGTGATTATCCGTGTTAATCCGTGGCTCGATTTCCCATGCATGGAAAAGCCCATATTGCTGAAATGACTACCCTCCTTCCGCTGGCCGGACTGAAAATCGCCGTCACGCGTCCGCGTGAGCAGGCTGCGCCGCTGGCGCGGCGCATCGAGCAGGCGGGCGGCGTCCCGCTGCTGTTCCCGCTGCTGGACATCGCGCCCGCCGCCGACCAGGCGGCGTTGCACGAACAGCTTGACCGCCTCCCCCAATTCGATCTCGCCATCTTCATCAGCCCGAATGCCGTACAGTACGGCATGGCGGCGATCCGCACTATGGGCGAATTGCCACAAAAATTAAAGATCGCCACCGTCGGGCAGGGCAGCGCGAAAGCGTTGCGCGAGCTGGGTGTCGCCGATGTCATTGCGCCCGCTGAGCGCTTCGACAGCGAAGGCCTGCTAGCCTTGCCGGAATTGCAGGATGTGGACGGATGGCGCGTGCTGATTTTTCGCGGCGACGGCGGGCGCGAGTTGCTGGGCGATACGCTCAGGGCGCGCGGCGCGACGGTGGAATATGCCGCCTGCTACCGGCGCAGCAAGCCGCAGCAGGATGCCGCCGTGTTGCTGGATGCCGCACCGGATGCGCTGACGGTGACGAGCAGCGAGGCGCTGGGCTATCTGTGGCAGATGCTGGACGAAGCCCAGCGCGATCGCATGTGCGGCATCCCGTTGTTCGTGCCGCATCAGCGCATCGCCGAATTGGCGCGGCGGCAGGGCTGGCGGCAGGTGCGGCCAACCGATGCGGGGGATGACGGATTGCTGTCGGCTTTGATAGCATGGGCAAGACAGAAAACAGAAAACGGCGGATAGTGTTCCGGCACCAGACTTTCGAGGAACCCGACATGAACGAGCAGCAGCAAACAACAGAAAATAATCGCGCCGAAAGCGAGGAGTTACCGCGCACCG
>JAUYGW010000001.1 GCA_030690245.1 Gallionella sp.
TATCGCATCAAGCTGCTCGGTATTACCAAGCGTACGGAAGAAGGCGTGGAGCTGCGCGTGCATCCGACCCTGATCCCGGCCAAGCGCCTGATCGCGAATGTCGAAGGCGCGATGAACGCCGTGCTGGTGCAGGGCGATGCGGTCGGCTCGACGCTGTATTACGGCAAGGGCGCGGGGGCAGAACCGACCGCCAGCGCGGTGATCGCCGACCTGGTCGACGTGACGCGCATGCACACCGCCGACCCGGAACACCGCGTGCCGCATCTGGCGTTCCAGCCGGACCAATTGTCCGATCTGCCGATCCTGCCGATGGACGAGGTCGCCACCAGCTACTACCTGCGCCTGCGCGTGCAGGACAAGCCGGGCGTGCTGGCCGACATCACCCGCATCCTCGCCGACGAGCAGATTTCCATCGATGCGGTGATCCAGAAGGAGCCCGCCGAAGGCGAAGAGCAGACCGACCTGATCCTGCTCACCCACCAGACGCGCGAGAAGCGCATCAATGCGGCGATTGCGAAGATGGAAGCGCTGCCGGTGGTGGCGGGCAAGGTGACAAGGTTGCGGCTGGAGCAACTCGGTTGACGACTTCCTTTCCCACCAAAAACGTAGGATGGGTTGAGCAACGCGATACCCATCGCTTGGGATTTCAATGTTGGGTACCGCTGCGCTCCACCCAACCTACCTGATGTTGAGGCAATACGAATGAAATACACCAGCACTCGTGGCGGCATGGCCGCAAAACCCTTCACCGAAATCCTGCTCGGCGGTCTCGCCGATGACGGCGGGCTGGCGGTGCCCGGCCATTATCCGAAACTGAGTCAGGCCGACCTTGCGGCGATGCGCGGCATGAATTACCGCGAGCTGGCGTTCGAGGTGATCAGCCGCTTCGCCACCGACATCCCGGCGGACGATCTCAAAGCCATCATCGCCAGGACATACACCGCGCAGGCTTTCGGCAGCGAGGAGATCACGCCGATTAAATCATTGGAGCCCGACCTGCATATCCTCGGCCTGTCCTACGGCCCGACGCTGGCGTTCAAGGACATCGCGATGCAGTTGCTCGGCAACCTGTTCGAGTACGCGCTGGCCAAAGATCATGCCGAGCTGAACATCCTCGGCGGAACGTCCGGGGATACGGGGTCGGCGGCGGAATACGCGATGCGCGGCAAGCGCGGCATCCGCGTGTTCATGCTGTCGCCGCTGGGCAAGATGAGCCCGTTCCAGACCGCGCAGATGTATTCGCTGCAAGATCCGAACATCTTCAACATCGCCGTCACCGCGCCGTTCGATGCCTGCCAGGACATGGTGAAAGCGGTGTCGAACGACCTGGCCTTCAAGGAAAAATACTGCATCGGCACGGTCAACTCGATCAACTGGGCGCGGGTCGTCGCGCAGGCGGTCTACTATTTCCAGACTTATTTCGCGCTGACCAAAAACAACGATCAGCAGGTTTCCTTCGCCGTACCGTCAGGCAATTTCGGCAACGTGTGCGCCGGGCACATCGCGCGCCAGATGGGCTTGCCGATCGCGAAGCTGATCGTCGCGACCAACGAGAACGACGTGCTCGACGAATTCTTCAGGACCGGCGTGTACCGTCCGCGTCCGGAAACGATGCACACCAGCAGCCCGTCGATGGACATCACCAAGGCCTCAAACTTCGAGCGTTTCGTCTACGACCTGGTCGGGCGCGATGCAAAAATTCTCAAGGGCTTGTGGCAGCAACTGGAAAAGGATGGTTATTTCGATCTCAGCCAGACACCCTATTTCGCCACGGTGCAGGAATTCGGCGTGACCTCCGGCGCCAGCAGCCACGCGAACCGCATCGCCACGATACGCCGCGTGCATCAGCAATACGGCGTGGTGATCGACCCGCATACCGCCGATGGCATGAAGGCCGGACTGGAGCACCGCGAGGCGGGCATCCCGCTGGTATGCCTGGAAACCGCGCTGCCGGCCAAGTTCGAGGAAACCATCCGCGAGGCTTTGGGGCAGGACCCGCAACGCCCGGCCGGCTACGAGAACATCGAAAGCCTGCCGCAACGCTTCGACACGCTGCCGCCGGATGTCGAACAGTTGAAGGCATTCATTGCGGCAAGGGTATTAACGTGAAGCTCGCGCAGCGAGGCTGCGTCCCTCTCTCCCGCAAGCGGGAGAGAGCTAGGAGAGAGGAAAACGGGCATGGCGGGTTTCATCATCAGAGGCGGCAATTTGCCATGCCCGTTGGCGTGAACCTCCATAACCGCGTTCACGGTTTTTTTCAGTTTATTTCATGACGCCCCTATTGTGGATCATCTCGGCCAGCCTGGCGGGCGGCGTGCTGAGTGTATTGTGCGCCGCGCTGTTTGCGCTGAGCGCGCGCGCGCATTGGGTTGGCTCATTGGTCAGCTATGCGATCGGGGCGCTGCTCGGCGCGGTGTTTCTCGACATTTTGCCCGAGGCGATGGAGACGGGCAGCAGCGCGGCGGCGGTGAGCGGCACGGTGCTGGCCGGAATCCTGCTGTTCTTTACGCTGGAGAAACTGCTGCTGTGGCGGCATTGCCACCACGACGATTGCGAGGTGCATGAGCACGATACGCATGGCCGCAGCGGCACGATGATCATGGTCGGCGATACGTTCCATAATTTTGTCGACGGTGTGATTATTGCGGCGGCATTTCTTGTTGATACCCATCTTGGCATTGTCACAGCGTTGGCGATCATCGCGCACGAGATTCCGCAGGAGGTCGGTGATTTCCTGATCCTGCTGCATTCCGGCTACAGCAAGGCTCAGGCCTTGTTCGTCAATGTGCTGTCAAGTTTGGCGATGCTGCTGGGCGGCGTATTGGCCTATTTTTTCCTGCAATTTGTGCAGAGCATTGTGCCGACCTTGCTGGCGTTGGCAGCGGCAAGCATGATTTACGTTGCCGTGGCCGACTTGATTCCCGGTTTGCATAAACGCACGCAATTGCGCGATACCGTTCAGCAAGTGGCGCTGATTGCGCTGGGAGTGGCCACCATTTTCTTGATTGGCATTTTAGTTCCTGAATAACCGGGGAAAGTATTGTAATGAATAGTGCTATCCCAAAAGTCGGCTTTGTCTCGCTCGGTTGCCCGAAGGCGACCGTGGATTCCGAGCATATCCTCACCCGCCTGCGCGCCGAAGGCTACCTGATTTCGGGCAGCTATCAGGACTCCGATCTGGTGATCGTGAATACCTGCGGCTTCATCGACAGCGCGGTGGAAGAATCGCTGGACGCGATCGGTGAAGCGTTAACCGAAAACGGCAAGGTGATCGTCACCGGCTGCCTCGGCGCGAAGGGCGATGTGGTGCGGCAGGCGCACCCCAAGGTGCTCGCGGTGACCGGGCCGCACGCCACCGATGAGGTGATGGCAGTCGTGCATCAGCACTTGCCCAAACCCCATGACCCGCTCTCCGATCTGGTTCCCGCGCAGGGCATCCGCCTGACGCCGAAACATTACGCCTATGTGAAGATTTCCGAGGGCTGCAACCACAGCTGCACCTTCTGCATCATTCCCAGCCTGCGCGGCGATCTGGTCAGCCGCCCGGTCGGCGATGTGATGCAGGAAGCACAGAGTCTGGTCAACGCGGGGGTGAAGGAACTGCTGGTGATCTCGCAGGACACTTCTGCTTATGGCGTGGACATGAAATACCGCACCGGCTTCTGGAATGGCAGGCCGCTCAGGACGCGCCTGACCGAACTGGCGGCAGCGCTGGGCGAGCTCGGCATATGGGTGCGGCTGCATTACGTGTACCCGTATCCGCATGTGGACGAAGTAGTTCCGCTGATGGCGCAGGGCAAGATTCTGCCGTATCTGGACATTCCGTTCCAGCACGCCAACCAGCGCATCCTCAAGCTGATGAAGCGCCCCGGCGACAGCGAGAATGTGCTGGCGCGCATCAAGCAATGGCGCGAAATATGCCCGGAGCTGACCTTGCGCAGCACTTTCATCGTCGGCTTTCCCGGCGAGACCGAAGAAGAATTCGAGGAACTGCTGGATTTCATCGAGGAGGCGCAGCTGGATCGCGTCGGCGCGTTCGCCTATTCGCCTGTGGAGGGTGCGTCGGCAAACGAATTGCCGGACCACATTCCGCCCGAAGTGCAACAGGAACGCCTCGCGCGCCTGATGCTGCTGCAGGAGGAAATCAGCGAAGCGCGTTTAAAGCGCAAGATCGGCAAGACCCTCACCGTGCTGGTGGATGAGGTGGGCGAGGAGGGGGCGGTCGCGCGCAGCAGCGCGGATGCGCCGGAGATCGACGGCCTGGTGTATATCGAAAACGGCCAGCAGTTAAACGTGGGCGACCTCGTCGAAGTCAGAATCACCGATTCCGATACGCACGACCTGTGGGCGGAGATAGCATAAAGCCGCCTCCCTCCGGCCATTGAAAACCCCGGTTACCATTGAAAAATCAGGTTACCGCGCCTCATCCGGCTTGACGCCGGGCTGATCGGCAGGCATGCCGCCGCGCTTGCCCATGTCGCGTTTGAATTGCTCGCGCTCTTCCGGCGACATTTTTTCAAAGCGTTCGTGCATCTCCTTGCGGCGCGCTTCGCGTTCTTCCGGTGGCATACCCTCCCAGCGCTGCTTCATTTTTGTGCGCATTTCCCGGCGCTCTTCCGGCGATATTTTATCGAAGCGTTCACGCATCTCCTTGCGGCGCTCGGCACGCTGTTCCGGCGTCATGCTCTTCCATTCCTCGCGTCTTTCGGCGCGATGTTTGGCGCGTTCTTCGGGAGGCATCTTGTCCCAGTATTCGCGCATTGCCTTGCGGCGTTCGGCGCGCTGTTCCGGGGTCAGCTTGCGCACTTCCTCGCGCATCGCCTTGCGTTCCTGGGCGCGCTGTTCGGGCGTCATGGCCTTCATGCGCTCCAGGCGCTGGAGCTGCTCCTGCATGTAGGGTGTAGTTGTCTCGGCGGGCGCGATATCTGCGGCTTGGGCATTGAGGCTGAGCGACGCGACGATGCCGGCGGCGATTAATGCTTTTAATAGGGTATTCATGGTTTTCTCCTTCGGGGTTCCACAGTGGGCGTGGATGCATGATGCGATTGAACCGTAAGTGAAGTGTTTCCACCAGAGGCGAAGATGTAAAAGTTTGTTTCAGTCTTGCGATTAAGCGATAATTTTTTCAGCTTGAAAGGCCATTCGTTCTATTATGCCGCCATGACTAACCCGCAACGCATTCTCATCATCGACGACGACGCGCGCCTGCGCGAGTTGCTGCTACGCTACTTGTCCGAACAGGGCTTCGCGGCCAAGGCGGTGGCGGACGGCAGCGCGCTGGATAAGGCCTTGTCGCTGAACCGCTACCACCTGCTGGTGCTCGACCTGATGCTGCCCGGTGAGGACGGGCTGGCGATCCTGCGGCGGCTGCGCGGCGCGGGCGAGAACGTGCCGGTGATCCTGCTTACCGCCAAGGGCGACGAGGTCGACCGCATCGTCGGGCTGGAAATGGGCGCGGACGATTACCTGCCCAAGCCGTTCAATCCGCGCGAACTGGTCGCGCGCATCAACGCGGTGCTGCGGCGCAAGGGATCGCAGCCGGTCGGCGCGCCCGATGCCGAGGAAAAAAGCATGGCCTTCGGCGATTGCGAACTGAATCTCGCCACGCGCATGCTGACCAAATCCGGCGCGCCGGTATCCCTGACCACCGGGGAATTCGCGCTGCTAAAAGCCCTGGTGACCCATCCGCGCCATCCGCTGTCGCGCGACAAGCTGATGGAGCTGGCGCGCGGCCGCGACCATGAGCCGTTTGACCGCGCGATCGACGTGCAGGTATCGCGGCTGCGCAAGCTGATCGAAGCCGATCCCGCAAAGCCGCGCTTTATCCAGACGGTGTGGGGGCATGGCTATGTGTTCGTGCCGGATGGAATCAAACCTTGATTAACCTGCCGAGAACCCTGCTGGCGCGTTCGTTCCTGCTGATGGTCATCCTCATCGTGCTGTCGTTTGCCGCCTCCGTGGCGATCTTCCGCCATGTCGAACAGGAACCGCGCACCCGGCAGACGGCGCAACTGGTGGTGTCGGTGGTCAATCTCACGCGGGCCGCGGTGTTGTCAGCCGCCCCGGAATGGCGCAGCGCGTTGCTGTCCGAATTGGCGGAATCCGAAGGGCTGCTCGTGCAGATGGCGGAGCCCGGCGATGCGCTGGTAGCCTTGCCCGATCACCCGCCGATATTGAGGGAGATGGCGGAGAAGGTACGCGACAGCCTGGGCGACAACACCCGCTTCGCGGCGCAGCGCAACGGCGTAGAAGCGTTGTGGGTGAGCTTCTTCATCGGCGGCGAGGAATTCTGGGTGGCGTTGCCCAGAGAGCGCATCGAACATCCGGTATCGGAGGTGTTGCTGATCTGGGGCAGCCTGGTGCTGGCATTGGCCCTGCTCGGTGCCTATTTCATCGCGCGCCAGGTGGCGCGCCCCTTGAAGCGGCTCGCACAGGCGGCGCAACAGGTCGGCCAGGGTGTAACGCCGCAGCCGTTGCCGGAACAGGGTGCAAAGGAAATCATTGCGGTATCGCGCGCCTTCAACCAGATGTCCGCCGACCTCACCGCCGATGAGCGCGAGCGCGCGCTGGTATTGGCCGGCATCTCGCATGATTTGCGCACCCCGCTGGCGCGCGTGCGGCTCGCTGCCGAATTGAGCACGGACGAATCGCTGCGCGAGGGACTGGTTGCCGACGTGGAGCAGATGGATGCGGTGATCCGGCAATTCCTCGATTATGCGCGCCTTGATGAAAGCGAGGCCGCTGTTTTGACCGACCTGCAAGTACTGGCACAGGAAACGGCACAGCCATTCGCGGCACAGGCCAGGCTCACGCTCGATTTGCAGCCGGTGCCGCCGCTTACGGTGCGCCCGTTGCTGTTGAAACGCGCACTTGCCAACCTGCTGGATAACGCCGTCAAATACGGCGGCGGTGAGATTAACCTGCAGCTCAGGCAGGATGGAAACCGGGTCGTCCTGTCGGTGGCGGATCGCGGCGCGGGCATTCCCGCCGCGCAACGCGAAGCCGCAAAACGGCCGTTCATGCGGCTGGAAAGCGCGCGCAGCGACGCGACCGGATCAGGCCTGGGCCTGGCGATAGCCGAGCGCGCCGCGTGCCTGCATGGCGGCGAGCTTCAACTGGAAGACCGTGCCGGAGGCGGTCTGGTGGCCAGGCTGGTGCTGCCGGCAGGCTTGGCCGGGTAGCCCCGGCGGCTTGTGCTTTCGGGCGATCAGCAAAGCTGGCAGGCATATTTTTCTTGCCGTCCGTAACAAAAACGGGTAGGGTTAGCGTCATAAGTTTATCGAGGAGCAAATCATGGATGTCAGCAATGCTACTGCCACTTCCGTCAGCGCGATTGTCAACAGCCCGCAGCAGCAACCGCCCGCGCCGAAGAGTGACAAACAGCCGGAGAAACAACAGGATGCCACGGTGGTAAAGCTGTCTGCGCAGGCGCAGCAGATGAACCGCGCCGAAAATCAGAACATTAACACCGAGCGTGCCGAAACCCGGCCGCAGGAAGTTGCCGAGCCTCCCGGTATCAAGTTCATGGAAGGCGAAAGCAAGGGCAGAAACGTCAATACCTTCGCCTGAAGCTCAATATAATTCCATCAATTGCGCTGCCCCGGTAAATGGCCGGGACGGCGCCTCAAGTAAATCGCTACGCTATGAATCCAGACTGGCAACAATTCCTTACGCAACAAGGCGCAATTTTTGACGCGGGCCTGGTGCAGCACTTCGGCGACGCAGCCGCCGAGTTGCGTGCAACGGTGCAAAGCACGGTGCTGTGCGACCTGAACCAATTCGGCACGCTGCGCGTTTCCGGCGAGGATGCGCAATCTTTCCTGCAAAACATGCTGAGCAACGATATTCACGAGGTTAGCGCCGACCATGCGCAACTCAGCAGCCTGAACAGCCCGAAAGGGCGCATGCAGGCGACCATGCTGATCTGGCGCAATGGCGACGATTATTTGGTGCAACTGCCGCGTGCCCTGTGCGAGCCGATGCGCAAAAAACTCAGCATGTACGTGCTGCGCGCCAAGGTGAAAGTCTCCGACGCAAGCGACGAAATTGTTTCGCTCGGGTTGTCGGGTGAAAACGCGCAGGAAATCCTGAGCAAGCAATTCGGCGAGCTGCCGCAACTACCGTTCGGTTTCACCGATACCGAACAGGCGGGCGTACTGAAATTCAGCGACACGCGCTTTCAGGTCAGCACGACCGCGCAATATGCACCAACGCTCTGGCAAGCGCTGAGCCAGCACGCGCAACCGGCCGGCAGCGTGTGCTGGGACTGGCTCAATATCCACGCCGGTATTCCCGTCATCCTGCCGCAGACACAGGAGCAATTCGTGCCGCAGATGGCGAATCTCGAACTCATCGGCGGTGTGAATTTCAAGAAGGGCTGTTATCCCGGCCAGGAAATCGTGGCGCGCATGCAATACCTCGGCAAATCGAAGCGGCGCATGTACCTGGCTCATATCGACAGCGGCGCAGCGCCCCAGCCGGGCGATGAATTATTCAGCGCGGACATGGAAGGCCAGGCCTGCGGCATGATCGCCAACGCCGCACCCGCGCCGGGCGGTGGCTACGACGCGCTGGCGGTGATGCAGACTTCCAGCCGCGAATCGCAAACGGTGCATTGGAAATCGTTGCAGGGCGAGGCATTGCAATTCCTGCCGCCGCCCTATCCGCTGCCACAAGGCTGACCGGTGCGGGTATCGGGCCCCGCCCGGCTGACTCGGCTTGTTGCAACCTGCTGCAAGCCTCGCAAGCGCACCGCTGAACACGATATTAATTCAGCATGCCGCCACCTTGCCTTTTTCTACCCTCATTGCCTCCTCGACTCGAACTAAACAACCACCGGCTAAAGCCGGTGGGTTTGAATTACGGACTGAAAGTCCGGATACGCGTCGCCTGAACGACGCGTCTTAATCAGGTTCCATTT
>JAUYGW010000008.1 GCA_030690245.1 Gallionella sp.
TCAGCGCCTTGTCGAAATCGAAATCGATCTTCTGGATGTCGCCGGCGCTGTCTTCGATTGCGCTGTCCACCTTGTAATCCCAGCGGCAGGAGTTGGTGCAGGTGCCCTGGTTGGCGTCGCGGTGGTTGAAGTAGCCGGACAGCAGGCAGCGCCCGGAATAGGCCATGCACAGCGCGCCGTGGATGAATACTTCGATCTCGATGTCGGGGCACTGCTGGCGGATTTCCTCGATCTCGTCCAGCGACAGTTCGCGAGAAAGAATGACGCGCGTGAGGCCGAGCGATTGCCAGAATTTCACCGCCGCGTAGTTGACCGTGTTGGCCTGCACCGACAGGTGTACCTGCATCTCCGGCCAGCGCTCGCGCACCATTGCGATCAGGCCGGGATCGGCCATGATCAGCGCGTCCGGCTGCATCGCGATGACCGGCTCCATGTCCGCCATGTAGGTTTTCACCTTGGCGTTGTGCGGCATCAGGTTGCTGGCGACGAACAGTTTCTTGCCGAGCGCATGCGCTTCCTGAATGCCGGTGTGCAACTCTTCCAGCTGGAATTCGTTGTTGCGCGCGCGCAAGCTGTAGCGCGGCTGTCCGGCGTACACCGCGTCCGCGCCGAAGGCGTAGGCGGTGCGCATTTTTTCCAGCGTGCCGGCGGGCAAAAGAAGTTCGGGTGCTTTCATCAACGGTTCAATCCAAGAGTAAATTCCCGCAACATTGCAGGGGGAGCCGGGGTAGGAGTGGAAGTTGGGAGCAAAGTTCTGGCTCCCATCCTAACGGGCATGGCAATGAAACTCGCCATGCCCGTTTCCCTCTCCTCAATCCTCTCCCGCAAGCGGGCGAAGAGGCAAACGAATCGCTGCGCGAGTTTCACGTTAACCTTCCCGCTAGAAGGGGGAAGGAGCCGGCGTTTCGCGCATCAAATACCCAGCCGCTTCCAGATTTCCTGCGCGGGCCCGGCCTGGTTCAGCGTGTAGAAGTGCAGTCCCGGCGCGCCGCCCGCAAGCAGCTTTTCGCACAGTTGCGTGACCACATCGAGGCCGAAGGCCTGCACCGACTCGCTGTCGTCGCCGTAGCCTTCCAGCGTGCGGCGTATCCAGCGCGGTATTTCCGCGCCGCAGGTATCGGAGAAGCGCGCCAATTGCGCGAATTTCACGATCGGCATGATGCCCGGCACGATGGGAATGGTGACGCCGATCTTGCGGCATTCGTCGACGAAATGGAAATAGCTGTCGGCATTGTAGAAATACTGGGTGATCGCCGAGTTCGCTCCGGCCGCAGCCTTGCGCTTGAAGTTGACGAGGTCGTCGCGCGCCGAGCGGGCCTGCGGGTGAACTTCCGGGTAGGCGGCCACTTCGATGTGGAAGTGCTCGCCGGTTTGCGCGCGGATGAACGACACCAGTTCGTTGGCATACTGGAATTCGCCGGTGGTGGCCATGCCCGAGGGCAGGTCGCCGCGCAGCGCCACGATGCGCCGGATGCCGAGCTGCTGGTAGGTTTGCAGGATGCCGCGGATGTTTTCGCGCGTCGAGCCGACGCAGGACAGGTGCGGTGCAACTTCAAGTCCCTCCGCCTTGATCTGCTGCACGATTTCCAGGCTGCGCTCCTGCGTGGAACCGCCCGCGCCGAAGGTAACAGAGAAAAATTCCGGATGGAGCGCCGCCAGTTGCTTGCGCGTGGCGGCAAGTTTTTCCACTCCTTCCGGAGTCTGCGGCGGAAAGAATTCAAAGCTGAAAAGCGGTTTATTCATGGTCTTTCCTTATGATTTGTTTGCCCATGATCTGCATCGCAGCTGCGCTGAGCCCCCACGAAAAAATACTGTACAGGGCCGCGCCGAGCACGCCGTACCAGAAGCCGTCCACGACAAAGCCGCGCAACACCGATCCGACAAACCAGAACAGCAAGCCGTTGATGACGAAAATAAACAGCCCCAACGTGAGCAGCGTGACCGGCAGCGTGAGCAGCAGCAATAGCGGGCGGATCAGCGTGTTGACCAGGCCGAGGAAGAGCGCGGCGATCATCGCCGAAGCGAAACCATCGACATGGATGCCGGGAACGAAGTTCGCCACGGCCAGCAACGCCAGCGCATTCAGTATCCAGATCAGGATGAGCCGCATGTGAACCCCCTTAATCAGGATTGCGGAGTGAGGATCGAGGATCGAGCAAAATCCGCTGCTCTGTTTCTCACTCAATCCTCAATCCACGATCCTCAATCCTGCTTTAGTAGCGATAGTGGTTGGCCTTGTACGGGCCTTCCTTCGGCACGCCGATATAGGCGGCCTGCTGGTCGGTCAGTTCGCTCAACTGCGCGTTCAGCGTGGTCAGTTGCAGGCGCGCCACCTTCTCGTCCAGATGTTTGGGCAGGGTGTACACGCCGACCGGATAGTCCTTGGTGCGGGTGAACAGCTCGATCTGCGCGATAGTCTGGTTGGCGAACGACGAAGACATCACATAAGACGGGTGACCTGTGCCGCAACCCAGATTCACCAGACGGCCTTCGGCCAGCAACAGGATGCGCTTGCCGTCAGGGAAGATCACGTGATCGACTTGCGGCTTGATGTTTTCCCACTTGTATTGCTTGAGCGAGGCAACATCGATTTCGTTGTCGAAGTGGCCGATGTTGCACACGATGGCCTGGTTCTTCATCTTCTTCATGTGGTCGTGCGTGATCACATGGTAGTTGCCGGTGGTGGTGACGAAAATATCGCCGAGTTCGGCGGCGTGTTCCATCGTGACGACGCGATAGCCTTCCATCGCGGCCTGCAGTGCGCAGATCGGATCGATCTCGGTCACCCAGACCTGTGCCGACAGCGCGCGCATGGCTTGCGCACAGCCTTTGCCCACGTCGCCGTAACCGATGATCACGGCGACTTTGCCTGCGATCATCACGTCGGTGGCGCGCTTGATGCCGTCCACCAGCGATTCGCGGCAGCCGTACAGGTTGTC
>JAUYGW010000014.1 GCA_030690245.1 Gallionella sp.
GGGTGCAGCGCAGGAAGGGATTGGTGGCTTTTTCCAGCGCGATGCTGGAGGGCAGGGTGGGCTGGTCGGCCGTGCGCTGTTGCGCGACTTGTTCGATGCGCCGCCGGATGTCCGGATTATGCGGCTCGCAGGCCAGCGCGAAGCGCAGGTTGGCGGCGGTGTATTCGTGCGCGCTATACACGCGGGTGTCGCCGGGCAGTTGCGCGAGGCGCTGCAGCGAGTGAAACAGTTGCGCGGGCGTGCCTTCGAAGTTCCTGCCGCAGCCGGCACCGAACAGCGTATCGCCACAAAACAGGACGCCAGGGGTGAGGTTGGCTGCGAGGTAGGCGAGGTGGTCGTCGAGGTGGCCGGGGATTTCGAGGATATCGAATGCGATGCCTGCTCCGCTATCAAACGCGCCGAGCTCGAGCCGGTCGCCTTCGCGCAGGTCGTGGCTGATAAACGGATTGCCGGGATGACGGCGCCCGTACACCGGCACGTTGTATACTTCGCGCAATTTTGCGATGCCGCCAATGTGGTCGGCGTGGCGGTGGGTGCACAGGATGGCATTCAGTTGCAGGCCGTGCGCCTTGAGGAATGCCAGCACCGGAGCGGCTTCGCCGGGATCGACCACGGCGGCATATTGGTCGTCGTGGATCGCCCAGATGTAGTTGTCCCGCAGGGCGGGGATGGCGGTGATTTCAAATAGTGACTGTGGGAACATGGAGCGAACAGGACGTAAGCGATGCCGAATTGTAAGTTAACTGCGCAAAGTTTGAGCGAGTGGTTCGCCACCCCGCAGGGCGGCTATGTGCTGGCGCGCGAGCAGGCGTATTTTGACCGCACGGTGAGCGACATCTTTGGCTATAACGCGGTGCAATTGGGCTTGCCGGAACACGATTTCCTGCGCAGTAGCCGGATTCCGCTGCGCTTCAGCGCAGGCAATCAGGCGGGGAACGCCGTGCGCCTGTGCTGCACGGAGCTGCCGTTCGACAGTGCGAGCCTGGACTTGGTGCTGATACCGCATGTCTTTGAATTTTCCGAGCAGCCGCACCAGATTCTGCGCGAGGTGGAACGGGTGCTGATGCCGGAAGGCAGCCTGATCATCAGCGGCTTCAATCCGCGCAGCCTTTGGGGTCTGCGAAAAACGCTGGGGGGTGTGCACCGCGCATTGGGCTGCAAGCAGGGTTATCCGTGGAACGGCCATTTCATTTCATTGCCGCGCCTCAAGGATTGGCTGGCGTTGCTCGGTCTCGAAGTGGTGGGCGGGCGCTTTGCCGCGTATGCGCCGCCTTTCCGCCAGGCCAAATGGCTGGAGCGGCACGCTTTCATGGAAGCGGCGGGCGACCGCTGGTGGGCGGTGAGCGGCGGGGTGTATTTTTTGCACGCGGTCAAGCGCGTGCACGGGATGCGGCTGATCAAGCCGCAATGGAACGAGGGCTTGGTGAAAAGGCTGCTGCCGGTGGCGCCTAAATTGAACAACAAGATTACGCAACGCAACGGGCATGGCGAGTAGCAACTCCTGATTATGAAACTAGCCATGCCCGTTTTCCCCCACCCCATCCCTCCCCCGCAAGCGGGCAACCCTCACCCAAACCCTCTCCCAGAGGGAGAGGGATCGATCGCCCTTTCCCCCTCTGGGGGAAAGTTGGATAGAGGGCTGGGTGCGAACGAATCGCTGCGCGAGTTTTACATTAATGGAACCGATCCGCAATGAACAAAGATGTGATAGAAATTTTTACAGACGGCGCATGCAAGGGCAATCCCGGCGTGGGCGGCTGGGGCGCGTTGCTGTGCAGCAAGGGCAAGGAGCGCGAGCTGTTCGGCGGCGAGGCGCATACCACGAACAACCGCATGGAGCTGCTGGCGGCGATTTCCGCGCTGGAGGCGTTGAAGCGGCATTGCCATGTGCGCCTGCACACCGATTCGAAGTATGTGCAACAGGGCATCAGCATCTGGATACACGGCTGGAAGCAGCGCGGCTGGAAGACGGCGGACAAAAAACCGGTAAAGAACGAGGACTTATGGCGCAGGCTGGACGCGCTGGCGGCGCAACACGTCATCGAATGGGTTTGGGTCAAGGGGCACGCCGGGCACGACGGCAATGAACGCGCCGACGGCCTGGCGAATCGCGGCGTGGAAATGATGCAGGGGAACGGCAATGCGTAAGATCGTAGTGGATACCGAGACGACTGGGCTGGATCCCAAGCAGGGGCATCGTATCGTCGAGCTGGCGGCAATCGAGCTGGACGGGCGCAAGGTATCGCTGCGCCGTTTCCATCGCTATCTCAACCCCGAACGCGAGATCGATGCGGGCGCGGCGGCGGTGCATGGGTTGACCTATGAGCGCTTGCAAGACGAGGCGAAGTTCGCCGATATCGCGTCCAGTTTCCTGGAGTTTGTCGAGGGGGCGGAATTGATTATCCACAATGCCCCGTTCGACATGGGTTTTCTCAATCATGAACTGGGTTTGCTGGGGTTGGCGCCGTTGCAGAACACGGTGACGGATACGCTCAAGGTTGCGCGCGAAATGCACCCGGGCAAAAAAAACAGTCTGGATGCGTTGTGCAGCCGCTATGAAATTGACAATGCGCATCGCAGCCTGCACGGTGCGCTGCTGGATACCGAATTGCTTGCCGAAGTTTATTTCGCCATGACGCGCGGGCAGAAGAGCCTGCTCGGCGAGGATGATGTGCCCAAAATGCGCCAGCCAGCAGTGTTGAGCACCGATGCGTCGCGCCCCAAGCTGCGCGTGTTGCAGCCAAGCGCGGAAGAGCTGGCCGAACACGCGCAACAGCTTGCCGATATCGACAAGGCGAGCAAAGGCAGTTGCCTGTGGCTGCAACTGGAATAGGCTCCAAGCCGCGAAATAAAAAAGCCCGGCACTTGCGCACCGGGCTTTTTGCCAACTCGAGAACCGGTTAAGGGGCTTGGATGTTGGAGGCTTGCTTGCCTTTAGGACCTTGCACTACTTCAAAGGTGACCTTTTGGCCTTCTTTGAGTGATTTGAAGCCGCTCATGTTGATTGCGGAAAAGTGCGCGAACAAATCT
>JAUYGW010000015.1 GCA_030690245.1 Gallionella sp.
CTCCGCCGAAGCCGTGGCGCAGGACATCCGCCGCTGGAAACATTTGCAGGTCTTTACCCACGAGCAGATGGAAGAGATTCTGGTCGCCAAGCTGATCGCCACCTCCGCCAAGCAGATCGGCATGTTCCTGATCATCCTGACCATCGTCAGCGCGGCCATTGTCGCTTTCATCATTTACACCATGACCCTGGGCAAGATCAGGGAGATCGCCGTGCTGAAACTGATCGGCACCCGCAACCGCACCATCGCCGGCATGATCCTGCAACAGGCGCTGGGCTTGGGGCTGATCGGCTTCGCCGTCGGCAAGATCGCCGCCACCGTCTGGGGGCCTGCTTTCCCGAAATATGTGCTGCTCGAACCGGGTGATGCGGTGCGCGGCTTCGTGATCGTGATGCTCGTCTGCACCCTTGCCAGCACGCTGGCGATACGCGCGGCGCTGAAGGTCGATCCGGCCACCGCGATAGGAGGCTGAAAGCTCATGAATAAATCTACTGCGCGTGTCGGATCGGGGGTTGGGCGGTGCTCGCAATCCTCGTGTATAGCAACATACACTCCGGTTGCTGCGCTCCGTCCGCCCCCCGCTGCGATCCGCTCGCTACAATTTCTTCACGAGTTTTGACATGGACAAAGACATCGGCATCCACATCGAAGGCTTGAGCAAGCGTTACGGCGCGGGCGATACCGCTGTCGATGCGCTCAAGGAAGTGAATATGAGCGTCGCCCCCGGCGAGGTGGTCGGCCTCGTCGGCCCCAGCGGCGCCGGCAAGAGCACGCTGCTCAAATGCCTGGGGGCGGTCATCGAACCAACGCAGGGCCGCATGACCCTGGACGGCGAGGTGATTTACGACAATAAATGGAAGATTCCCGACCTGCGAATGCTGCGCCGGGACCGCATCGGCTTCATCTTCCAGGCGCCTTATCTGATCCCGTTTCTGGATGTGACCGACAACGTCGCGCTGTTGCCGATGCTGGCGGGGCGGCCCAACGGGGAAGCCCGCACAAGGGCGCTGGAGCTGCTGCTGGCGCTCGACGTGGCGCACCGGGCGAAGGCGCAGCCCTCCGAACTTTCCGGCGGCGAACAGCAGCGCGTCTCCATCGCCCGCGCGCTGGCCAACCGGCCCCCGGTGATCCTCGCCGACGAGCCCACCGCGCCGCTGGACAGCGAGCGGGCGATGGCCGTGATGCGTATCCTCAACCAGATGGCCAGCCAGTACCAGACGGCCATCATCGTCGTGACTCATGACGAGAAAATCATCCCCACCTTCAAGCGCATCTACCACATCCGTGACGGGCGGACCTTTGAGGAGGCGGGTGAAGGGCGGTCGCTCGAGTAGGAGAGCACTCTGCATTGGCGTGACAAGCCTGCTGCCATTGGGCCGCATCAAGGCTTGAAGCTCACCGTCACCCGCAGCCCTTGGCCTTTGTTCGCCGGCAGTATCTGCAAGGCTGCGCCATGCACCTCGGCAATCCGTTTGACGATGGACAGCCCCAAGCCGCTGCCGCTGCCCTGCGTGCCTAGCGGCCGATAGAAACGCTCCAGCACCTTGTCCCGCTCCTGCTCCGGAATGCCCGGCCCGTTGTCGCTCACCGACAGGCAGGCCACTCCCGGCTCCTGGGCGATACTTACCTGAACCGTCGTGCCGGACGGACTGTGCCGTATCGAATTGTCGAGCAGGTTGCGCAGCAGCACCCGCAGCAGGCCGGAGTTGCCGCGCACCGTGGCCTCGTTGCCCGCCAGCAGTTCCAGTCGCACGCCCTTTTCCAGCGCGGCCGGCGCAAGCGCGGCAATCGTTTCGGCGGCGATGTCCCTGAGCCGGCATGGCTCCGTCACGCCGCGATCCAGCGTGTCGACCCGCGCCAGCGTCAGCAGCTGCTCGATCAGATGGGCGGCGCGGTCGCAGCCGAGAATCGCGTTGTCGAGCGCATGAATGCGTTCCGCCTCTGCGGTAGCGGCGCGCGCCACCTGCGCCTGCGCCTTAATCGCGGCCACCGGGGTGCGCAATTCATGCGCGGCGTCCGCGGTGAAGCGCCGCTCTTTCTGCATCGACGCGTCGATGCGGGTGAACAGCCGGTTGAGCCGCTCGATCAGCGGCAGCACTTCGCGCGGCACACTCGATGCATCGAGCGCGGCGAGATTGTCCGGCTCGCGCTGCCCCACTTCGCGCGCCAGCCTGTCGAGCGGGCGCAGGCCGCGCATCACCGCGATCCACAGCAGCAGCGCCAGCAGCGGCAGCGAGAACCACAGCGGTCGCAGCAGGTTGCCCGCGATGTCGCGCGCCAGTTCGTCGCGCACCCCGGCGCGTTCCGCGACATGGATCAGGTATTCGCCGGATTCATCCCAAGTGCTGAAGACGCGCCAGCGCTTTCCGTCGATGGTGGTGTCGCTGAAGCCGCGCTCCCTGCTCGCCAGCGGCTGTTGCGGGGCATTGGCGGAATGCAGGCGGAGCTGCCGCTCTTTATCCCATATCTGGAACGCGACGCGGCGGGCATATTTGTGCAGCAGCGGAGCATGTTCGGTTTCGAGCTCGTCGAGGTCGTGCGATGCCTGGACGACCAGCAGCGAGGCGGCCTGCGCCAGGTGCGCATCCAGCACCTCGTCGAATTCCTCGCGCGCATCGAGATAGGTGAAGGCGGCCGCGCCGAGCCAGACCAGCGTGATCGCCGCCAGCACCAGCGCCAGCAGCCGTTGTTTGAGCGAGGCGCGTTGCCACATGTCAGGCGCCCTTATCGCGCGGCATCAGGTAGCCGACGCCGCGTATGGTTTCGATCAGTTCCGGAAACAGCTTGCGGCGCAGGTGATGGATATGCACTTCCACCGCATTGCTTTCGATTTCGTCGCCCCACGCGTAAAGCTGCTCTTCGAGCTGGGTGCGCGACAGCACTTTTCCCGCATTGAGCATCAGCGCGTGCAGCAGCGCGAATTCCCTGGCCGAAAGCTCGACCGGCTTGTCCAGGTACAGCACGCGATGGGCGGCGGGATCGAGCCTGACCCCGGCAACTTCGAGAAAAGGTTCGGACTTGCCGCTGGCGCGGCGTATCAGCGCGCGCAGCCGCGCCGCGAGCTCGCCCATGTCGAACGGCTTGACCAGATAGTCGTCCGCGCCGGCATCCAGCCCCTTGATGCGGTCATCCACCGTGTCCATCGCGGTCAGGATCAGCACGGGAATGGGAATATTGCGGCCGCGCAGCCGGCGCAGCACCTCCAGCCCGGAGAGGCGCGGCAGCCCCAGATCCAGCACCACCGCCGCGTAAGGTTCGGTGGCGAGCGCCTGTTCCGCCGACACGCCGTCTTTCATCCAGTCCACGGCGTAGCCGGACTGCTTCAAGCCCGCCTGAATCGCATCGCCCAGCAGGGCATCATCTTCGACTACCAGCACACGCATCGTCCACCCGCGAATAAAATGTCAATTAGTCATCTTCGTGCTGCTTGGCCTGCGCCGTATCCGGGCTTGGCGCCATCAGGCCGGTGTCCTGATAATCAAGCCAGAATGCCACAACAGCGGCCAGCAACAGGATGCCCAGCCAGAGATATGAGCGACGGATACCCTGCTCCGGTTCGGCGAATTTAAAACCGGTGATCATGGAACGCACCAGATTCTCGCGATGCAGCAGGCTGCTCACCACCACCCCCGCGATGTGGATCAACACCACGGCCAGCATGGCATCGGATACGAACTCATGCATCTCCTCCATCACATCGCCGCCGATATCCTGGAATGTCATTACCCCGCTCACTCCCGACAAGAGGCCCAGCCCCAGCAGCAGCCAGACCGATACGCTGCCCAGCGGGTTGTGCCCGATGTAGTGCGCAGGATTACCTTTGAGCAGCGATAACGAGTAAGCCATGATCTCGCCGGGCTTGAACAGGAACGAACGGAACTGCGCATAGCGTGTGCCGAAAAATCCCCACAGCAGCCTGAATACGAGCAGCCCCAGCAATGTGTAGCCGAGCACCACATGGATATCGCGGTCAAGCTCCGATTCGGCGGTCAGATAGGCGCCGGTAAATGACAGCACCAGCAGCCAGTGAAAGACCCGCGTCGGCACGTCCCAAACCAAGACCCTACAAAAAACTTTTGTCCGGGCACCCGGTTGGCTCATGATGATCTCCTTTTACTTGGGCAGTCTGATGTCATGTTCGTTGAAATCGCCGCGATCCGCCCGCGGGTGGCACGCCGCGCAGTTGGCCGGGCTCTTCACCAGCGGATTTTTCCAGACCGCCGGCGAGATTTCATGGCCGTCGTGCTTGCGCTTGAACCAGGCGGCTTCTGTAATTTTCAATGGCGCTGTCGGGGCGCTCCAGCGGTTGGACGCGTTGTTCACCAGGAAGGCGGTGATCTCCTTGTTGTCCTGCGCATCCAGCGACGCATCCGAGCCGAAATGCTTATCCAGACCGGCCATGACCTTGCGCCAGGATTTGGCGGGCAGCAGCCCGGGCGCATAGGCGATATGGCAGTCGGAACATTCCTTCTGGAATTTGGCGTTGGTTTGCGCGGGCTGTAGCGGTTTGCCACGGTTTTCGCCGCCATACTTCCCAGCGGATTTCTCGCCTAATCTCCAGCCGTATCTTTCGTCGCGGTCGTCATCGGCCTGGGCGGCAGACATCGTTGCGCCCACCGCCAGCAAGGCAACGGCAAGCATCCGGAAATTTTTCTGTTTATGAATCGACATGGAAGTCTCCTTATTTCTTGACGGTGAGCAGATAGGCAAGCATATCGCCCTTTTCCTGCGGCGTGCAGGCACGGCTCAGCACATCGTTGCAATTGCGTTTGAACCATTTGTTCACTTTTTTCGGGCTGGTGAACCGCTCAGCGTTGGCGGACGGCGCAAGCGGATCGATGACCTTGCCGGTCTTGGCATGCTTGCCCGGGGCGGCTGGATTCTCGGTATGGCAGGAAGCGCAGCTCCATTCACCGCCATGCTTTGACTTGAAAAAACTTTCCCCGCGCGCGGCCGAGAATCCCTGGAAACCCGGGGTGCCCGCCGCTTCCTTTTGAATGGAAGCCAGTATCTCGTTGTGGGTTTCCGCAAAAGCCGGTTGCGCCGCCAACCCGGCAACAGCCACCAGACTCCATATATGAAATATACGAAACATTTTTGTACTCCTGAATTAAACGTTGAGGCGCGCAGGATAAAAGGTCAAGCTTAAGAGATGCTTAACACAAAAATATTTTTGGGGTGAACTCCACAGAGAGTTGTGGCCGCTGAAAATGATGGTGCCGCTTGTCGGATTCGAACTGACGACCTACCGCTTACAAGGCGGTTGCTCTACCAACTGAGCTAAAGCGGCTTTAATACGAGGCTACCAAACACTCTTTTGCAAGCTGGTGGGTCGGCCGAGATTCGAACTCGGGACCAACGGATTAAAAGTCCGCTGCTCTACCGGCTGAGCTACCGACCCTTCGCAAAAGAGCGCGAATTATACGGGTTTAGCCCACCCTGTCAACGCAAAATGCCGTGCAACAAGGCTCGGCGGCTAGGTTGCGCGATATACGGTCGGATCGGCCACGCCGGCGGCAATAAACCCGGCGCTGCGCAAGCGGCATGAATCGCATACGCCGCAGGCGCGCCCCGATTCATCGGCCTGGTAGCAGGAAACGGTTTGCGCGTAATCCACACCGAGCGCAGTCCCCTGCCGGATGATCTCCGCCTTGGACAGGTGCAGCAGGGGTGCATGGATGGTCAGCGGATGGCCTTCGACGGCGGCTTTGGTGGCGAGATTGGCCATGTGCTCGAAGGCCTCGATATAGGCGGGACGGCAATCCGGGTAACCGGAATAATCCACCGCGTTCACGCCGATGAAAATGTCCTGCGCCTGCAATACTTCGGCCCAGGCCAGTGCCAGCGACAGCATGATGGTGTTGCGTGCGGGAACGTAAGTCAGGGGGATACCTTCGCTGGGCTGTTGCGGCACGGCGATCTTGTTGTCGGTGAGGGCGGAGCCGCCGAATCCGGTGAGATCGATACTGATCACCCGTTGTTCATGCGCGCCGAGCATTTGCGCGACGCGCTGCGCGGCAGCCAGTTCGGCGTGATGGCGCTGCCCGTAATCCACGCTCAGCGCGTAGCATACAAAACCCTGCGCGCGTGCCATAGCCAGCACGGTTGCCGAATCCAGCCCACCCGACAAAAGCACAACGGCGTTTTTCATCATTCCGGAAAAGGCAGTTTAGCCACGGATAAACACTGATAAACACGGATTACCAATGCATCATCTTCCTTGTTCTGGATATTATCTGGGTGAGTAGCGGAACTTTTCATAATGCTTTATCCGTGATAATCCGTGTGCATCCGTGGCTGATCGCTGTTTTCAGTATCATTAATGTCCGGGGACGTTGTTCCACAGCAGTTTGTGCAATTGCAGCAGCATTCTGACCGGCAGGCGGTCGCGCAATATCCATTCGGCCAGCTGTGCGGCATTCAGCGTGCCGTGCGCGGGCGAAAACAAAACTGCGCATTTCTCGGCCAGCCGATGTTGCAGCAGGATTTGTTTTGCCCATTGGTAATCATTTTCGTCGCACAGCACAAACTTGATTTCGTCATGCGGGGTCAACAAGGGCAGATTTTCCCAACGGTTTTTTTCGGCTTCGCCGGAGGCGGGAGTCTTGATGTCTACCACGCGCATCACGCGCGCATCCACCTCGCCGATATCCAAAGCGCCGCCGGTTTCCAGCGACACCTCGTAGCCCGCATCGCATAACGCGCGCAACAACGGCAGGCAGTCTTTTTGCGCCAGCGGTTCGCCTCCGGTGACAGTCACATAACGCGGCGAGTGTTCGGCAACCTGCCGGAGAATTTCTGCCACACCCATGTTCTGCCCGCCCGTGAAGGCGTAGGTCGTGTCGCAGTAGGTGCAGCGCAGCGGGCATCCGGTTAAGCGGATGAATACCGTGGGCAGGCCGATGCGGCTGGTCTCACCTTGCAGGGAAAAAAATATTTCGCTGATGCGCAGCTGCGCGTCTGAGTTCGCGTGCGGCATAAGGGACTACTTGGGAGTGGCGATAAGTTTCTTGGCTTTCCCGGCAGCTTCGCTGTCAGGATGCTTGGCGATAAGCTGCTTGAGGGTTTTTTGCGCGGCCGCACCCTGCTTCAACTCCTGCTGGCATCCGGCGATGTTGAACAGCACCTCGGCCGCCTTGGGCATACCGGGGAAAGCCTTGAGCAGCCCTTGATAGGTACCGAGCGCGTTCTTGTAATCCTTCAGCATGAACTGCGCGTTGCCCAGCCAATAATTGGCATTGGGCGCATGCACCGACTCGGGATAATTCTTGAGAAATTCCTGGAATGCAGTAACTGCATTTTCATGGCTCCCGCCCTTGAACAAGCCGTAGGCGGCCTCAAAGGCGCGGTTCTCCGCCGTGGGGTCATTGGGGTCGACTGGCGCTGCGGAAGGGTCGCTGCCGGTTTGCGCCGCATTATCGATGGGTTCGAAACGGCGCAGGCGCGTATCCAGATCGACATAAAAATCTTTTTCGCGTTTTTCGGCATCCTGCAAGCCGTGCGCCAGCTCTTCATTCTGCCCGCGCAGTTTGCGGATTTCGCCGCCCTGCATTTCGATCTGCCCCAGCAAATCCAGCAGCGACTTGGTTTGCTGCTCGGCGGCAGTTTCCAGCTTGAGCATGCGCGCCTCAAGCTGCTGGATTTGTTTGCGCGCATCGTCATCCGAAAACAGCCCCGCATGTGCGGGGGCGGCACAACACAAAGCCAGCAACAAGAAGGCTCGCTGCTTCAGCATCATTTAACGTGAAACTCGCGTAGCGATTCGTTCGCCTCCTCGCCCGCTTGCGGGATAACCAGCGACTTGACTGGAGTCGTTTTCCAGTCTAGTCGAATGGCTAGTAGTTCCACCAGAGGATTGAGGTGAGGGAACGGGTACGGCAAGTTTCATTATCAGGAGCGACACTGCTGCCATGCCCGTTACCTTGCGTAATTCAGGTCGGTGCGGCGGTTCTGCTTCCAGCATGCCTCGTTGTGGTCGGTACAGCGCGGCTTTTCTTCACCGTAGCTGACGCTTTCCAGCTGTTCCGCTCCCGCACCGCCCAGTGACAGCATCTTGTTCACACCGTCGGCGCGGCGCTGGCCGAGGCCGAGGTTGTATTCGTTGCTGCCGCGTTCGTCGCAATTACCTTCGAGACGCACCTTGCGGTTGGCGTGTTCGCTCAAATACTTGGCATGCGCTTGCACCATCGGCTTGTCTTCATCCTGCACCACCGACACATCGAACGGGTAGTAGGCGCTGCGGTTGGCCAGAATGCTGGCCGGGTCGTTCAGCGGATCAACGGCTGCAGCTTGCGCAGGGGCAGGAGCCGCCATAGGCGCTTCGGCTTTTGGTGCAGGTGCGGGAGCGGCTTCCTCTTTCTTTGGTTCGCTGGCGCAGCCGGCAAGCAAATTGACCAATACAATGCTGATTATTAATTTTTTCATGGCATTCCCCTTTATTAGATTGGATTAAGGATAAGGTCCCCACACCGGCTCGCGTGCATCGCCGCTTTGCGTGAACATATGCTGCTTGACACGACCGTCGCTGGAAACAGTCGCCAATATACCACGGCCACGCGCCTCGCTGGCAAACAGAATGAGCTTGCCGTTGGGCGCGTAGCTGGGTTTCTTCTCCCATCCGCCTTCGGTGAGCAGAGACATCTGCCCGGTCTGGAAGTCCTGAACGGCAACATAAAATCTGCCGTTATCGAGATGCGCAAACACGAAGCTTTTGCCGTCCGGGCTATGCCGTGGCGAAAAATTGGAGCCCTCGTCAAATGTCATGCGTTCCGCCGACCCGCCCTCCACCGGCATGCGATAAACCTGCGCGCTGCCGCCGCGATCCGAGGTAAACAGCAGATATTGCCCGTCCGGCGAAAAATTCGGCTCGGTGTCGATCGCGCCGCTGAAGGTGATGCGCCGGAGGCCGCTGCCGTCCGGGCGTACCAGATAAATCTGCGAGCTGCCGTCGCGCGTCAACACCACGGCCAGCTGCTTGCCGTCCGGCGACCAGGCCGGCGCGCTATTGCTGCCGCGAAAATCGGCCAGCACCATGCGCTGACTGGTGTACAGCGATTGCACGTAGGCCACGGCATGCCCGGTCTCGAAACTCACATAGGCGAGATGGCTGCCGTCCGGCGACCAGGCGGGCGACATGATCGGTTCGCTGTGCGCCAGCACGACCTGCTCGTTATGGCCGTCGCTGTCCGCGACGATCAGGCGAAAACTTTTCCCCTGGCGGTTCACATAAACGATGCGCGTGCTGAATACGCCCCTGTCGCCGGTCAATTTTTCATAAATCAAATCCGCGATGCGATGCCCGATGGCGCGTATCTGATCTTCGCTTGCCGAGACCGCCTGACCGGTCAACTCCGTTTGTTTGACCACGTCCAGCAGCCGGAAGCGCGCCTCGATGCGGCCATTGGGCTGCGTCGCGACCGTGCCGATCGCCAGCGCCTCCGCGCCGCGCACCTGCCAATCCGGATAGCTGACTTCGTCGGGTTCATGCGGCGATTTCCCGGTCGGATCGACCAGGCGGAACAATCCGCTGCGCTGCAAATCGCCCGTCACCACTTCGTTGATGGCTTGCGCGATCTTTTCATCTCCGCCGAACGGTACGATGGCGACCGGAATCTGATTTTCACCCGCGCCGATGATTTCGATGCTCAGCACCGCGCCGGCCATTGAGGCCTGCACCAACAACAGCAATCCGACCACACCCTGCAATACGCGCAACACCATATATACCTCTCTACTCAACCGGCCTGAACACCAGCTTCAATTCACGAAATTTGTTGAACATCGCCGCATCGGCGGGCAACGGCAACGGCTGCGATTTCAAAATTGCGCGCTCCACCGCATTATCATAAGCCGCATTGCCGCTGGACTTGGTCAATCTTGCGCTCAACACCGAACCGCCCGGCAGCAGCGTCACCGAAAATTCGGCGCGCGCATCGTCCGCCACACTCGGCGGCATCACGATATTGCGACGTATCTTGCTGACGATCTTGCCGGTGTATTCATCCACCACGCGGCCCATCGCCGCCGCTTGTTCGGCCCGTTCGCGCGCGGCCTGCTCGGTGCGCTCGCGCGCCGCCAACTCCGCAATCTTTTCAGCCCTGGCCTTTTCAGCCCTGGCCTTTTCAGCCATGGCCTTTTCAGCCATGGCCTTTTCAGCCCTGGCCTTTTCGACCCTGGCCTTTTCAATCCTCGCCTTCTCGGCCTTTGCCTTTTCATCCGGCACGACGATTTCCGGCTCAACCGCTTTTTCCGGCTGTGGCGGCGCGACTTCCGGCTCGGCCGCTTTTTCCGACAGGGGCGGCGGCTCCAGCGCCAGTTCCTCGACCCTGGGCCGGGCGGGCGGCGCCTCGACCGCGTCGGGCAGGCTCTGCCACAACTCCACGCTCATCGTCCCGGAAGGCTGCGTCTGCCACGCAAAGCCGAAATACAGCAGCGCAAAAAATGCGCCATGCACCGCCACGGCCAGAATGCCCGCAGGCAGTTTGTAAGGTTCGCGGTAAACGATTGCGCTCATTTGCCCTTTGCTTGAGTGAGCAACCCGACCTTCTTGATCTGCTGCTGTTGCAGCACATCCATCACGTTGATGACTTCTTCATAGCGCACGTTCTTGTCGGCGGAAATCACCACCGCCTGTTCCGCCTGTATGCCCTGCCTGGTTTTCAGGATCGCAATCAATTCGTTGCGCGACACGCTGCTTTCCTTGCCGCCCCTGGAATGATCGCGCAGCGCCAGCGTGGCATCTTTCTTGATAATGACTTCCAGCGGCGCGACCGGCGGTGCCAGCGACTTGCCGATCTGCGGCAGATCGATCTGCCCGGGATTCATCAGCGGCGCGGTCACCATGAAGATCACCAGCAGCACCAGCATCACGTCGATGTAGGGCACGACGTTGATCTCGTTCATCAGGCGGCGCGCGGAACGGCGGTTAGAGTTCATCCTAATTTCCTGATTTGAACCACGAAGAACACGAAACGCACCGAGAAAAGCAACGTGTTGCCAAAAAAATGGGGTTGCCTTGCCGATGAACGTTCACCATCATGCGACTCCACGAAAACGAGCCGAAGGCGAGTATCGAGGTAAGGTAAAAATCTTCGTGATCTTTGTGCCCTTCGTGGTGAACTGCGTTTTTCATGGCTGGCGCTGCAACACGTTGGAGAACTCTTCGGTGAAACTTTCGAAGCGTGTGGCCAGGCGGTTGATGTCATGCGCGTAGCGGTTGTAGGCAACCACCGCCGGAATCGCCGCGAACAGGCCCATTGCGGTCGCTACCAGCGCCTCGGCGATGCCCGGCGCGACATGCGCCAGCGTCGCCTGCCCGACATTCGCCAGCCCGCGGAACGCATTCATGATGCCCCACACCGTGCCGAACAGCCCGACATACGGGCTGACCGAACCGACCGAAGCGAGGAACGCCAGATGTGATTCCAGCCGGTCCATCTCGCGCTGGTAAGTCGCGCGCATCGCGCGGCGCGTGCCGTCCATCACCGCTGCAGCATCCACGCCGTGCTGTTTTTTCAGTTTCACAAACTCGACAAAACCGGCGGCAAAAATGCGCTCCAATGCGCCCTGATCGCGTCGTGCACCGCCGCTTGCGTGTTTGTAAAGCTCATTCAGGTTCTGGTTGTGCCAGAACGCCTCTTCGAATTCCCCGGTCAGCCTGACCTCGCGGCGGATGGCAAACAGCTTGAGGAAAATGTACCACCACGACAGCAGCGACACCAGCAGCAGCAGCCCCATCACCAGTTGCACCAGCACGCTGGCACTGCTGATGAGATGTATGAACGACAAATCCTGCGTCACTTCCATTACTGTCCTTTCCCGATTAAACCCAAATTATCCACATAAGGTGTAGGAGCGCGCCCTGCGCGCGAACATGCCTGTAATCGCGCGCAGGGCGCGCTCCTACTTCCTATTTCAACCGCTTGCGCAGCACCTCCGGCACGCTGACCGGCTTGAAACCTTGCAGCGAAACGCACACTAGGTGCACCTCCGCTTCGGTCAGCAGCTCGTCCCCGCGCAGCACGCTCTGCAGCAAATTAAGGCGGCTGCGCCCGATCTCCTTGATCTGCGCCGTGACGTCCAGCAAATCGTCGAGCAGCGCGGGCTTGAGATAATCCAGCTTGAGCGAACGCACCACGAACACCACGCCGAATTCCTTCATCAATCCGGCATTGCTGTAGCCGTGCGTGCGCAGCCACTCGGTGCGCGCCCGCTCCATAAAATTCACATAGCTCGCGTGATACACCACCCCGCCTGCATCGGTGTCCTGAAAATAGACCCTGACAGGCAGCGCAAAAACCTTGCCCCTACTCATCTAACATGCCCTCATCCAGCAAATCCCCGCTGACCGGATTGTTCGCTACTACCAGCCCGAAATGGCGGTAGGCATTCGCGGTGGCCATGCGCCCGCGCGGCGTGCGTTGCAGATAGCCCTGCTGGATCAGGTACGGCTCCAGCACGTCCTCGATGGTGTCGCGTTCCTCGCCGATTGCAGCGGCGAGGTTGTCCACGCCGACCGGCCCGCCGAGAAATTTCTCGATCACGGTCAGCAGCAGTTTGCGGTCCATCACATCCAGGCCCTGCGAGTCCACATCCAGCATGGTCAATGCGGCATCCGCCACTTCGCGCGTGGCATTGCCATCGGCGCGAACATCGGCGTAGTCGCGCACGCGGCGCAGCAGACGGTTGGCGATGCGCGGCGTGCCGCGCGAACGTTTGGCGATTTCCAGTGCGCCATCGGGTGAGATCGG
>JAUYGW010000018.1 GCA_030690245.1 Gallionella sp.
CGAACGCCACTTCCCTGCCGCCGTGCTGCGGCAAATCCTTGATGTGGTTGACGGTGGTGTAGAACGCCGCCTGCGAAAATAGTCCCATAGGGTATGCCTAGAAATTCAGAGTTTTGGGATGCAGCGCAAGGCGCACGGAACGCAGCGACCGAGACATACCATTTGTGTAGGCGAGGAAGCGAGTACCGTGCAACGCCGCGATGTGCCCAAAAAATGAATTTATAGGCATACCCATTACCAGGTGGCAAAAATCTTATCGGCGGCGGCGACCGTCGCGGCGATGTCCGCATCGCTATGCGCGGCGGAGACGAATCCCGCCTCGAACGCCGACGGCGCGAGATACACGCCTGCGTCCAGCATCGCGTGGAAGAAGCGGTTGAAGGCTTCCTTGTCGCCGCTCATCACTTCGGCGTAGCTGGTTGGCACGGCCTTGCTGAAGTACAGGCCAAACATGCCGCCTATGGATTGCGCGCAGAACGGGATGCCGTGCTTCTGCGCGGCTGCGGTCAGGCCTTCGGTGAGCTGTTTCGCCAGTTGCGACAGGCGCTCGTAAAAACCGGGAGCCTGCACCAGCTTCAGCGTGGCCAGCCCGGCCGCCACCGCGACCGGATTGCCGGACAAGGTGCCAGCCTGATACACCGCGCCGAGCGGCGCCAGGCATTGCATGATGTCGCGCCGCCCGCCGAAGGCCGCCGCCGGCAGGCCGCCGCCCATCACCTTGCCGAGCGTGACCAGGTCGGGCTTGATGCCGTAATAACCCTGCGCGCCCTGCAAACCGACGCGGAAGCCGGTCATCACCTCATCGAGGATCAGCACTGCGCCGTGCTTGGTGCAGAGTGAGCGGAGCGCATCGAGGAATTCGCGCTTGGGCGTGACCAAGTTCATGTTGCCCGCCACCGGTTCGACGATCACCGCCGCGATCTCGTTGCCCATTTCGGCGAACGCTTTTTCTAGTCCGGCGGCATCGTTATAGTCCAGCACCGTGGTCAGCGCCGCAATCTCGGCCGGCACGCCTGACGAACTCGGCTGGCCGAAAGTCAGCGCACCGGAACCGGCCTTGACCAGCAACCCGTCTGAGTGACCGTGATAACAACCCTCAAATTTGACAATGCGCGAACGCCCGGTGAAGCCGCGCGCCAGGCGGATCGCCGTCATCGTCGCCTCGGTGCCGGAACTGACCAGGCGCACCATCTCCAGACTCGGCAAAAGTTTGCACAGCAGGTTGGCCATTTCCAGCTCGGCTGCGGTCGGCGCGCCGAAACCCAGCCCCTGCGCCGCCGCGTCCTGCACCGCCTTGACCACGTCTGGATGGCAATGGCCGACGATCATCGGCCCCCACGAACCGACGTAATCGGTATATTTTTTGCCGTCCGCGTCCCACACGTAAGCCCCCTGGCCGCGCTGGAAAAAAAGCGGCGTGCCGCCGACCGAGCGGAACGCGCGCACCGGCGAATTCACCCCGCCCGGGATGACTTTCTGTGATTCATCGAACAACTCTTGATTATGCGAAGTCATACTGTCCTGCCTTGCTCAAATAGATGGAAAAATTCTCTTGCCGCCTTCTCGATATCCGGCGCGGCAAATACCGCCGAAATCACCGCCAGCGCATCTGCGCCCGCCTCAAGCAACTGCGCGCCGTTTTGCGCGTCGATGCCGCCGATCGCAACCAGTGGCACCGCCAGTTCACGGCGCGCCTGCCGCAATAAATCCGGCGTGGCTGACACGGCATCCGGTTTTACCGTGGACGCAAAGAAGCTGCCAAACGCCACGTAATCCGCCCCCAGCCTTACCGCCTCATGCGCCAGCGCCAGGCGATTATAGCAAGACACCCCGATGAGTTTACCGCTGCCCAGCAGCGCGCGCGCATCCGCCACGCTGCCGTCCGCGCCGCCCAGATGCACGCCATCGGCATCTACTTGCTGCGCCAATACCGCATCGTCGTTGATGATCAACGGCACGGCAAATTCGCGCGTCAGTTCGCGCAACGCTTCGGCTTGCTGCTGACGCAATGCCGCAGCGGCGATCTTGTTGCGATACTGCACTACCCGCGCCCCGCCCAGCAACGCCAGACGCACCTTGCGCAGCAACTCCACCGTGTCGGCTTCGTCCGGCGTAATCGCGTACAAACCACTTATAGGCTGCCGGAAAACTCTGCTCACTCGCTACCTATCACCCTCTCCCCAACCCTCTCCCGCAAGCGGGCGAGGGGGCAATCGATCGCCCCATTCGGGGTGGAAATTTTTGACCCCGCCTTTAATTCGGGCGTTCAGGTTGATCTTCATCCTCTTCGCCGCGCGCCCAGAATAAACGATCCGGAATATGCTGGCCCATGCCGGGGCGGAA
>JAUYGW010000173.1 GCA_030690245.1 Gallionella sp.
CATCTGTGTAAATCCGTGTTCATCCGTGGCTGACAGGCACTTTCCAGGTTTATCCAAAATTACTCAATCGCCATCATTTTTGCTTAAGCCGTTATCTGCCAAATGGCGCTACGGCGGCGTCTTGAGCGCTCGCCAAACGCCGTCGATGCGATGCTTGGTGAGCAGCGCGGCGATCTGTTTGATCTGCCCAGCATCGAGGTCGGGTGCGATCTTCAGCGCGATGGGCACATATTTGCCGTGCGTGTCGGCGAGTTTCAGTTGCTCCGCTTTCAGTTGCGCGAGCAGCGCATCGAGTTCGTCGCCGCCCTGCAACTGGCGCAGGTTCTTGGTGTTGGGCGAGGAGATATTGACGGTGACGTAGCCGGCGTGCGCATACACCTTGCGCAGGCAGATCAGGTAATCGTCCGCTGCCTTCTCGATCGGCGTGGCGGCATTCTTGCCGATGTTGATGCCCAATATGCCGCGATAGCCGGCGCGTTTTACGTTTTCGATCAGCTTATCCACGCCGTCGTTATTGAAGCCCATGCGGTTGATGATGCCTTGCGCCTGCGGCAGGCGGAACAGGCGTGGCCGTGGATTGCCGGGCTGGGGCAGCGGCGTGACGGTGCCGATCTCGATGAAGCCGAAACTGAGCGCCGCGAGTCCGGCTATGCAGTCGCCGTTCTTGTCGAGCCCGGCGGCGAGGCCGACCGGATTGGGGAAAGTCAGTCCCATCACGGTGCGCGGATCGTCGGCCGGGCGCTTTGCGATGAGGCCGCTCAAGCCCAGCGAATAGGCGGTCTTCAGCCCGCCGAGCGTGAGGTGGTGGGCGGTTTCCGGGTCAAGCCGGAACAGCAGGGGGCGCAACAGTGAATACATACAGGTGCCTTTATCCTAAAAGTCCCGGTTAGCCACAGATTTACACGGATAAACACGGATAAAACATTGCGTTACGAGGGGTTGGCATTTCACCCAAACAGCATGGGGAACAAGCTGATGCAACCCATTGTTCATCTGTGTAAATCCGTGTTCATCCGTGGCTGAAAGGCACTTTCCAGGTTTATCCAAAATTAATCATTAGCCATCATTTTTGCTTAAGCCGTTATCTGCCAAATGGCGCTACGGCGGCGTCTTGAGCGCTCGCCAAACGCCGTCGATCAGGCCTTGCGCGGGCTGGTATCCGGTTTTGTAGGCCATCTTGCGGCTGTGTTCGATCCAGTAGCCCAGGTAGACGAAATCCAGGTCGAGCTTGCGGCACAGTTCGATCTGCCACAGCACGTTGTAAACCCCGAAACGCGCACGCGGCAAATCCGGCTCGTAGAAGGTGTACACCGAGGACAGACCGTCGCTGAGCAAGTCGATCACGCTGACCATGCGCAGCGCGCCCTGCCTGTTCTGGACTTCGTCGAAGGGCTCGCGGAATTCCACCAGCAGCGAATCGACATGGCTTTGCAGCAGGAAGTTCTGGTACGACTCGCGGTCGTCGTTGTCCATGCCGCCGTTCGGGTGGCGCGCGCGCTGGTAGCGCTGATACAGGTCGTAATACTCGGGGCTGTCTTGCAGCGGGTGCAGGCTGGCCTTCAGATGGGCGTGCTGCGCCCAGGCGCGCCGCTGTGAGCGGTTTGCCGTGAATTGTTTGGCCAGCACGCGCAGCGGCACGCAGGCGCGGCAGCCGTCGCAAAGCGGGCGGTAGGTATAGGTTCCGCTGCGGCGGAAGCCGTGCAGCACCAGTTGCGAATAGACCGGCCCGTTGATCAGGAACGCGGGTGTGGCGACCTGGGAGCGCGCCTGCTGGTCGGGCAGGTAGCTGCACGGATAGGGCGCGGTCATATAGAAATGCAGCGCGGATAACGGAATGTCGTTCAATAAGCTCATGTAAAAAGATCGGCGTCGAATTGCCAGCGAGTAACCGGTTCACAGTTTATCAATTCCTGCAGCCGTGCGATGAATTCGCTGCGCGGAATTTCGCGCGCGCCGAGCGAGGCAAGGTGGGAGGTGTTCATCTGGCAATCGATCATGCCCTTGGTTGGATGATCGGCCTGCCAGCGTTCCAGTTGCCCGGCCAGATGCGCCAGCGCGATTTTCGAGGCGTTGGCGGCGTGGCTGAACATGGACTCGCCGTAGAACATGCGCCCGATGCTGACGCCGTATAGTCCGCCAACCAATTCCAGCTCCAACTCATCGGCGATACTGCGTTGGCTTCCTCTCTCACTCATGGCCGTGCTCATTGCACTGTCCATGTCGTTCGCTCGTCGCCGCCTTGCCTCGCCTTCGATTTGAAGCTGGAATGATTTTTTGGGCATCCAAACTTCCACCGAGTGCGCGTAGCCCAGCTCATGCAGCGCGCAATAGGCCGCGATCATGTCTTCGTTGATCCAGGTGCCGCTCTGTTCGCCGCGCGGTGCGGCGCAATTGCGCATCACCTGTTCGAAGACGGTGTCGCAGCGCACTTCATAAGCGGCGTTGCGCAGCACCTTGGCGAGCGAGCGGGAAATCTTGAATTCGCCCGGAATCAGCATCATGCGCGGGTCGGGGCTCCACCACAGGGCCGGCTCGCCGGGATTGAACCACGGGAAGATGCCGTGGCGGTAAGCCTCCAGCAGGCGCGGTGCGGACAAGTCGCCGCCCGCCGCGAGCAGGCCGTTGGGCGAGCGTAGCGCGCGCTCGACCGGCGGAAATGGCGCGTTACCGGTTAACCACGGGATCAAGCCTTGCTCCTTTCAAAATATTAATCATCGAAGGTGTTTTTTGGTTATATTGCCACGGGTTCAAGCAATCGGTTTTCGAGGTGGAAAATGTTATCGGGCATATTCGGCAAAAAATCTGATCATCCCATGGCGGATATCAAGTCTGCGCAGGCATTATTGGAGGACTTGCCAAAAAACGATGCGCACAAGTCGCTCATGGAGTTGGCAGAGTGGATCGAGTCGGTGGCGGACAGCACCGATTTCAAGCCGGACCACCAGTTTGCCGTATTGCGCCTGCTCGATGAAACCGCCCAGCCTTATGTGCGGAAGCTGGCGCGCGATTATTTTACGCCACAAGAGCTGAATAAATTCCAGGAAAACCGTTTGTGGCTGGTGCTGGGCAATTTTTATCGCCATACCGCCAAGGCTTATTACGCGGTGTTCAACCGCTATTGCGGCGGCGACAAGGGGGCTGTCACTATCAAGGCGCAACTGCCGTTGCTGGCGGCGCGCGCGGTGTATGCCATGACCGGGCAATTGAAATATATCTGTGCGCGCTACGGCCCGGTCGATAACACGATCTGGGGCAACCTTGCGCAACTTTACCGGCATGCCGAGCAGCAGCAATATCTGGATACGTCGCTTGCCCTCTATCCTGGCGCAGCCGGCAATACCACAGTGAAAGGCGAACTGGGGCGGTTGCTCGGCTGGTACGGCTGCGGAGTCAGCACCCTGAAGCCGCTGTACATGCACCTGACCGAGCGCATCGCCGGGCAGTATTTCGCCAGCATCGAGATCGGCGCGCAGCAGGCTGCGAACAGCCTGTTCAGCTTTGATCTGGATCGCCCGGCTGCGCCGGTGCTGGTCAAGGCGGACATGACCGTGCATCCATCCCTGCGTTTCGTCGGCATGGCGGAGATGCGGCCGTTGCTGGAGGCGCTGATCAAGACGCTGCAAAAGGGCGCCGCTCCGGAAAGCCTCAATCTGGGCGGTGCCTACGATGCGGAACTGGTGCGCGAGGCCGCGCAATACCTCCTGAATTTTTTGACCGCACCCCCATCGCGGCGCAGCGCGCGGCGCGGGATCAAGGTCGGTTTGAAAGTGGTGAACGGTTTTGCCCGGATGATCGATCGCACCGATGTCGCGCTGAATTTCAGCGATGAGCAACCGGAGCATTGGGATGTCGAGGACATCAGCGCCAGCGGGTTCCGCACTATGTTGCCCGCGCAGGGAACGGACGGCATACGCATCGGAAGCCTGCTCGGCGTGCAGCCGGACGGTGTGCCGCATTGGGGCGCGGCGGTGGTGCGCCGTCTGATGCGCGACGACGCAAACCGCTTGCACGTGGGCGCGGAAATGCTGGCCACCCGGATCGCCGGCGTGGCCTTGAGCCAGAGCGGCGGGGGCGGCGGGTTTGAAGACGGGCAACCCGCATTGTGGCTGCAGGCTAAATCCGAAAAACTTTTGGCCGGGCACCCGCCGGGCGAGCCATCCGGCGAGACGCGGCTATTGATGAAGGCGGGTACTTTTTCGGCACATCGCAGTTTGCAGACCCGGCTGAACGGGAAAAATTATCTGCTGATTCCCGGCAGATTGCAGGAAAAAAACCTTGATTACGACCTGGCAACTTTCCGCGTTATCGAGCAGGAGTCTGGTTCGGGAGAGTCTTATTGATGGCATGGATGATTCTTTATTGGGTGAGTCATTTGTAGGAGCGGGCCATGCCCGCGATTAACTAGCTCGCGGGCATGGCCCGTTCCTACAAGTCTCAGCTATTGGCCGCCTCTCGCCGGTCAAGCCTGAGAGGTGGCATGTCGGGAGGCTAGACGGGTGGAAGGTTTACAAGAATGTATACCAATAAAGCGATGCTGAACGCCGCGACTATCCAGTCGATAAGGGTGAAGGCGGGGCGTGCATCGCGGCCGTTGGGTGACTTTTTCTTTGCGCTTTTTTCCATTTACAAAACTCCATTATTTTGGGTGCTGCTTGCTTTCAGGCGCTTTTTATTTGCCTGGTCAGCCAAACCTCGATATCGCGCAATTCCTCTTCGCATACCGAATGCTGCATGCCGTATTCATGCCATTCCACCGCATAGCCCAATTCCACCAGCGTATCGCTTGACGCGGCCCCCAGCGCATAAGGCACGACCGGGTCGCTGCGCCCGTGCGCCATGAAAATCGGGGTTTGCCGGGCATTCACCGAGGCTTCATAGGCCAGGTTCTCAGCCAGCAGCAGGTAGGCCGAGAGTACCAGCACTCCGCCCAGCGGGACGGTCTGGCGCAGCGCGGTGTGCAGCGCGATCGCGCCACCCTGGGAAAACCCGGCCAGGAAGATGTTGCCCGGTGCGATGCCGCGCGCCACTTCCTGCGCGATCAGCGCTTCGACGGCGGCCTGCGAGCCGTAGATGCCCTCTTCATCCGGTTGCGCATCGATATTGGGGCGAGTGATGTCATACCAGGCGCGCATCACAAACCCGCCGTTGATGGTCACCGGGCGTTGCGGTGCATGCGGGAAAATGTAGTGTATCGCGACGGGCAGATTCAGTTCGCCGGCAACGGGCACAAAATCCTGCCCGTCCGCGCCCAGGCCATGCAGCCAGATGATGCTGTGTTGCGGCTGTCTGCCGGAATCGAGTGCGATGTGCGGGAGGATGGAGGTCATGGGTTATTCAAAGGTGAGAAAACAGCGCAGTTTACCGCAGGGCGCATCCCGCGCGCCAATCAAAAACCCGAAAATCTTGTACCACGAAGGCACGAAGAACACGAAGCAAATCAGGCCAGCTTTTTCAAGCTGATCCGGGGTAAACACCATAGTGTCGTGGAAATTCTTCGTGTCCTTCGTTAACCAGCCACTAGGCGACCGTTTTTTGGTCGCCTAGTGGAATGGCTAGTAGTTCTATCAGCTCTTCGTGGTGAATGGTTTTTTCATTCGTCTGCCACGAGGATTTCCGAGATGACCATCTCGCCGGAGATTTGTCCTTTGCGGTCAAACATGCGGAGTTTTACCGGCAGCAGGCGATATTCCAGCCCCAGCCAGATGTCCAGGCCTTCTTCTCCCTGTGCGTGGACTTTGTGCAACGGCAGAGCGCGCAGCCTGCCGAGATGGGTCTGGATCATTTCTTCTTCGCCGACAGTGAACTCATAGCGTTCCAGTTTCTTGCCCTTGCTGATGGACATCGAGATCGCGCCATTATCCAGAGACAGTTGCGAGAGCTGGTAGAGAAAGCTGACGACGTCCTGGGCTTGTTCGGGCAGCGGCATGCTGTTGCCATTCGAAAAAGAAAGCACTTTTTCTTCCCAGGAAAATTTTGCCTCGAGCGATTCCTTGCCCTTGGAGGTGTTTTTTGTCTCGCTGAATTCGTTGGGGCGCAGCCCTTGAGGCGTCAGGGTGCCGCTGCTTCGATGTTCCGATTCATAGGTCTTGACGATGCTCGCCAGGCCGGTGGTATTCATGCCGACCCTAAGAGTGTAACTTTTGTCGTCGCCGATCTCCAGGCTGTGGCGCGCTTCGCCGATTTTGAAATCCGTGCCCGCATAGGCGACGAAAATGAGTTGCGCGTGTTTGGGGAGCGGATGCGCGGGCCGGGCTTCTTCTGCCGTCTTGTCGATCGCCTCATCGGTTGCCGGAGGCTGCGGCTCGGCATCGATTTGCGGTTCTTCCGTTGAAACGCTTTCGGCCGGCTGATCGGCGGGTGGCGCCTCTACCGGCGCAGGCCGCGGTTTACGTTTTGGTTTCTTTAACGGCACCGGTTTGGCGGCGATCTTGGGCAACGGCTCCAGCTTGGCGGTGAGCGGTGGCAGCGGCACTTCAACGGGCGGCAGCTTGACCAGCGGCGCGAACAGCAAGATGGCGTGAACCAGCGCCGACAGTGCTATGGCTAAGGCGATTCTTCCGGTCGAAGTGCGCGGCAATGCGATCACGGCCTGATGTCGAGTTTGCTCAGTACTTGGGTGAATTGGTCGCCGTTGGCCTCGGTGACGATCATTTTGCACGGCAGGTTGTGGTGCTGCGTGGCCAGCCAGATTTCGGTGCGGGTTTCGCCCGGCTTGGCCTGGCTGTCGAGATATATGGCCTTGAATTCCCCGGCCGGTACCTTGACCGTCTGATCGCGCGTGATGACGTAGCGGTAGTGATCCAGCTTGCTGCCGTTGGTCATCGGAAAATCCAGCGTGTCGGTATTCTGCAACGACAGGAACATGAATTGATACATCACGCTCAGGCGGTCTTGCGTGCCTGCGGGAAGTGCGACTGCCTTGCGTTGCGCCTGGTGGATCAGGGTGAGCTGCTTGTTGTCCCAATCGAACTCGGCACGGCTGTTCTTGCTCTCGTCGAGTTCGCGCCGGTGGTCGAGGAGCAACGGTTGCAGGCCTTGTTTGCCGACCAGTCCGCTGCTGTCGATGAGTATCCTCTCCGGCTTGAGCATCGCCAGCAGCCCGACCGGCGTCCAGACGCTGGACAGCGCGTAGCGATCCTTGTCGCGCGTATAGGCCTCCTTGATTTCGACCCTCAAGCCGCTTTTGTAAACATCATAGGTGGCTTGCACGCTGCTCGGCGGGGCAGCAAAGGCAGGAACGGCGGCGCACAGCATGAGCCACGCGAGGGCTTGTAAGGGCAATTTCATAACTATTCCAGGCTGGGTGAAATCAACGCAAAACCGGATTGTTTGTGATGCCGCAGTCTGACACGCCCATCGTCGCGCAGTTCAATCAGATCCGCGCACAGCCAGCGGATGGCTTGCGGGTAGATGCGATGCTCTTCGTGCAACACCCGCGCCGCCAGCGTCTGCTCGGTGTCGTCGCACAGCACCGGCACGGCGGCCTGGATGATGATCGGGCCGTGATCGAGGTCGGCGGTGACGAAATGCACCGTGCAGCCGTGGATTCTCACGCCGTCCTGCAAGGCGCGCGCGTGGGTATGGAGGCCGCCGTAGGCGGGCAATAACGAGGGATGGATGTTCACCAGCCTGCCGCGATAGCGCGTCACAAAGCCTGCGGTGAGGATGCGCATGAAGCCTGCCAGTATCACGAAATCGGGATGAAAAGTATCGATAAGCCGGGCAAGCGCGGCATCGAAGCTGTCGCGATCCGCATAGTCGCGGTGCTCGATGACGGCGGTAGGAATGCCGTGCGCCTGCGCGATCTTCAGCCCACCGGCATCCGCGCGGTTGCTGATCACCGCCGCGATGCGGCAGGGCAGTCCCGCGTCCAGCAGAGCCTGCAGGTTGCTGCCGCGACCGGAGATGAGGATGACGATATTTTTCATTTGGATGAATCGGGTAAGTGGTGAGTAGTGAGTAGTAAGTGGGCGGTGGTTTTTCTACTCCCTACTTCCTACTCACCACTCACTACCAACGTTTGCGCCTCGTCGCCCTGGCGCGCGCGGATTGTGCCGATCACGGTGGCGGTTTCTCCGGCGGCGTTGAGCTGCGCCAGCGCCGCCGCCGCATCGCCCTTGTCCACGATCACCACCATGCCGATGCCGCAATTGAAGGTGCGGTACATTTCCTGCTGCGCGACGTTGCCCATCTCGCGCAGCCAGTCGAACAGCACGGGTGTGTGCCAGGCTTTGCCGTCCAGTTGCGCGACCATGTTTTCCGGCAATACGCGCGGCACGTTTTCCAGCAGGCCGCCCCCGGTGATATGCGCCATGCCCTTCACGGTGAGCGATTGCATCAGCGCCAGCAACGGCTTCACGTAAATGCGCGTCGGCGCCATGATGAGATCGGCAAGGGCTGTGCCATCGAGTTTCTGGCTGAGATCGGCCTCGTGCGTGCTGATGATCTTGCGTATCAGCGAATAGCCGTTGGAATGCGCGCCGTTCGAGGCGAGGCCGATCACCGCGTCGCCCGCCTTGATGTCCTTGCCGCTGATGATGTTGGCCTTTTCCACCACGCCGACCGCAAAGCCGGCGAGGTCGTATTCCCCGGCCGGGTACATGCCGGGCATCTCGGCGGTTTCGCCGCCGATCAGCGCGCAACCGGCCTGTTCGCAGCCGAAGGCGATGCCCTTGATGACCTCGGTGGCGGCCTCCACGTCGAGCTTGCCGCAGGCGAAATAATCGAGGAAGAACAGCGGTTCCGCGCCCTGCACCAGGATATCGTTGACGCTCATGCCGACCAGGTCGATGCCGACCGTGTCGTGGCGGTTCAGCTCGAAGGCAAGCTTGAGCTTGGTGCCGACGCCGTCGGTGCCGGACACCAGCACCGGCTCGCGGTATTTTTTGGAAATCTCCACCAGCGCGCCGAAGCCGCCGATGCCGTTGAGCACCTCGGGGCGCATGGTGCGCTTGGCGAACGGTTTGATGTTCTCGACAAGGCGGTCGCCGGCGTCGATATCGACACCGGCGTCGCGGTAAGACAGTGAACTGGATGGGCTCAAGTTGAGTTCTCGCTTTCTTAAAGGTAAAGTGCTGCACGATTTTCCGCGAATTTTACCCGAAATGACCCAGTCACGCTTTGACAAGCCCCGCTTCGCCGCCGTGCAATGGCTGTCCTTCACCGCAGTGGCTACCGTGTTGCTGTATCTGCTCAGCCCGATCCTCATGCCGTTCGTTGCGGCGGGCATCCTCGCCTACATCTGCAATCCGCTGGTGCAGCGGCTGCACGCGCGGAAATTGCCGCGCACGCTGGCGGTAGTGCTGGTGATGGGCGGCTTGCTGCTGCTGTCCGGCTTGCTGCTGCTGATCATGCTGCCGCTGCTGGAAAAGGAAATCAGCCTGTTCGTGATGAGCGTGCCGGACTGGATCGACGCGGCGCGCACTCATTTGTTGCCGCAGTTACAGCAATGGTTTGGCGTCAGCCTGGCATGGGACAGCCAGGCGCTGAAGAATCTGCTGCTCAGCCACTGGCAAAGCGCGGGCGGGGTCGCTGGGAAGCTGTTGCCGTGGCTCGGCAGCAGCGGCGGCGCGATCGCCGGCGCGCTGGTCAACCTGCTGCTGATCCCGGTGGCGATGTTCTACCTGCTGCGCGATTGGGATGCGCTGGTCGCGCGTCTCGACGGGCTGGTCCCGCGCCACTGGCACGGCAAGGTGCGCGAAATAGCAGGCGAGGTGGATCGCGTGCTGGCGGAATTTCTGCGCGGGCAAATCTCCGTGATGCTGCTGATGAGCGCGTATTACACGGCGGCGCTGTGGCTGGCCGGGCTGGAGTTCGCGCTGCCCATCGGCATCCTCGCCGGGCTGCTGGTGTTCGTGCCCTATCTGGGCATGATTATCGGCCTGTCGCTCGCGACGCTGGCGGCGGTGATGCAATTCCCCGGTTTCAGTGGCATATTGCTGGTGTGGGCGGCGTTCGGCCTGGGGCAGTTGCTCGAGGGGATGGTTGTCACCCCGTGGCTGGTCGGCGACCGTATCGGCCTGCATCCGCTGGCGGTGATCTTCGCGCTGCTCGCCTTTGGGCAAGTGCTCGGCTTCTTCGGCCTGCTGCTGGCGCTGCCGCTGTCCGCCATCCTGCTGGTCGCGCTGCGTCACGGCAAGGCGTGGTACCTAACCAGCAGCATGTATCAAAAACCATGAGCCAGTTGCTGCTCGACATCGCCCCCGAATGGCAACCGGCCCTCGACAATTTTGTCGCGGGGCATAATCTCGAATTGCTTTCGGCGCTGCGCCACGCGCTGGCGGGCGGCAGCGAGCGGTGTTTCTATCTGTGGGGCGAAGCCGGCAGCGGCAGGAGCCATCTGCTGCAAGCCTGCGTGCGCGCCGCATTGGATGCGCGGCGCAGCGCGGCCTATGCGCAGGGCAGCGTGCCGCAGTTTGCCGAGATGGTGGCGGTGGACGATGTCGAGCGCCTCGACAAGACCGCGCAAATCGAGCTGTTCAATCTCTACAACCGGGTGCGCGACAGTGGCGGCATGTTGCTGGTCAGCGGCACGCAAGCGCCGCTGCATCTCCGACTTCGCGACGATCTGCGCACCCGCC
>JAUYGW010000032.1 GCA_030690245.1 Gallionella sp.
GTCCGATGCGGTGCACATAATCTTCGGCAAACTTGGGCAGGTCGAAGTTGATCACATGCGAGATGCCGCGCACGTCGAGGCCACGCGCAGCCACATCGGTGGCGACCAGGATGCGCACGTTGCCGTTGCGCATGTTGAGCAGGGTGCGGTTGCGTTCGCGCTGGCTCATGTCGCCGTGCAATGCCGCAACCGAATGGCCTTGTGCGGAGAGTTGGTCTGCGAGGCCGTCGGCGTCGCGCTTGGTAGCGGTGAACACCAGCGCCTGATTCACGCCGACATCGGTCAGCAGGTGGTTGAGCATCTTGTTTTTGTGCGCCACGTCATCGGCGAACATCATGCGCTGCTCGATATTTTCGTGCTTGTCCTTGGCGGCCGAAACATTGATACGCTTCGGCTCCTTGAGCAGGCGCGAGGCCAGATTGCCGACCACGCCTTCCAGCGTCGCGGAAAACAGCAGGGTCTGGCGTGTCTTGGGCGTAGCTGCGGCAATACGTTCCACATCGTCGACAAAACCCATGTCCAGCATGCGATCCGCTTCGTCCAGAATCAACACTTCCAGGCGCGAGAAGTCGATGCGGCCGCGTTCCAGATGGTCGATCAGGCGGCCCGGTGTGGCGACCAGAATATCCACATGGCTGGACAACAGGCGGTTCTGCACCGGGTAAGGCATACCACCCAGGATGCTGATGATCTTGAAGCGCATGTTCTTGCCGTACTTGGTTGCGGCATCGCAGACTTGTTGCGCCAGTTCGCGGGTCGGGGTCAGAACCAGCACGCGCGGGCCTTTGCCGGGCATCGCGGAAGGCGTGGCCAGACGGTTCAGCGCGGGCAGGATGAACGCGGCGGTTTTGCCGCTGCCGGTTTGCGCCGAAGCCATCAGATCATGGCCGGCGATGATTTCGGGAATGGCCTGCGCCTGGATGGGCGTGGGTTCGGTATAACCGGTCTCGGCAATTGCCTTGAGAATAGAGGCGTTTAACTTTAAGTTTTCAAATGACATGGTGCTTCCTTTTTTAGAATCAAAGGGAATCCGTTTCGTCATGCCGAATTCAATCCGGAATGACAAATTTTTAAGTTCCCTAAGGTAAGCGCAGGCAGTTATAACCACCCATTGAATGGGCAGAGGATAGTCCGGCGCATAAAACATCGTCGCTAACCGGAAAACCCAGAAACTGCTTTGAGTTTTTTAGACAGACGCGATTTGCATACGCGCGAGAGATAGGTCAGAAAACGATGAACCAATGCCGCAAGGTGCGGCAAGGCGCGCATTATACGGATGGGAAAAATAAAAGCCAGCGATATTTTTGGCTGGGGAGCGCGCGTATGCATGACCGCAAACGTGTTTGCGAAGAGGCCACTGTTATAATCCAGCCAACCTCGACTTCTGGAAGCAGTACATACGTTAATGTCAGGTTGATTTCGCATCACTTCGAAGCAGGCGAACCGGTATAACAATAAAAATGGATATCCATAAAATCATCAGGCTGGCGCCAGGAATTGTCTACCAATTCTGTTTGCGCCCCGATGGCAGTACCTGTGTTCCTTACGCCAGTGAAGCTATCCGCGAGATATACCGGCTTGATCCGGAGGAAATCCGCGAGGATGCGTCCCATGCATTTATCCATGTCCATCCAGATGATTTGGAGAGCCACCTGGCCTCCATCAAGGAATCGGCGCGAGACTTGTCGCCGTGGCAGCATGAGTATCGGCTGAAGTTTGACGATGGTACGGTGCGCTGGCTGTTCGGTAATGCGCTACCGCAGCGTGAAGCAGACGGCACCACACTCTGGCATGGTTTCATCACCGACATCACCGAACGCAAGCAGGCCGAGCTGGCACTGGCAGAGAGTGAGAGTCGCATCCGCGAGATATTTGACACTGTCAGCGATGCGATTTTTATTCACGATACGGAAACGGGGCGCATCCTCGATGTCAATCGGCGCATGCTCGAGATGTATGGCCTTACCCGCGAACAGGCGCTTGCCTGCGGCCCGGACGATCTGAGCGCCGGGGTGCCGCCTTACTCGTCTGCCGAGGCCATCAAAAAAATCCGTCTGGTGCAGAGCGCCGGGCCGCAGACTTTCGAATGGCTGGCACGCGCACGCGATGGCCGCTTCTTCTGGGTCGAGGTCAGCCTCCGGTTTGCATCAATCGGCGGTGAACAGCGGATTCTGGCCGTGGTGCGCGACATTTCCGAGCGCAAGCATGTGGATGCGGAGCTGCGCATTGCCGCGATCGCCTTCGAGTCTCAGGATGGCATAGTGGTTACGAATGCCGATAGCGTGATTTTGCGCGTCAACCGCGCCTTCACCAGGATTACCGGCTACACGGCAGATGAGGCGGTAGGCCATACGCCGAGTATTCTCAAGTCGGGTCTCCACGACAAGGCTTTTTATGCCGGGATGTGGGCAAGCATCCGGCTTGCCGGGGCTTGGCATGGCGAGATATGGAACCGGCGCAAGAACGGCGAAATCTATCCGGAGCGGCTCACTATTACCGCAGTGAAAGGAAATGCCGGAGAAACCACCAACTATGTCGCCACGCTGCGCGATATCACCGAACAGAAGCGGGTGGAGGAAGCGCTGCAGGAGAGCGAAGCGCTGTTGCAGGCCACCATGAAAATCCTGCCGGTGGGGTTATGGATTATGAACGCGGAAGGAAAAATTGTTTTCGGTAACACTGTGGGGCAGCAAATTTGGGCTGGGGTACGCTACGTGGGTATAGAGCAATTCGGGGAATACAAGGGCTGGTTGCTGGACAGCGGGAAGCGGATTGAGCCGCATGAATGGGCGGCGGCGCGCGCCATCGAGAAGGGCGAGATTTCCATTGAAGAGGAAATTGAGATCGAATGCTTCGATGGCACGCACAAGATCATCCTCAACTCATCCTTGCCGCTGCGCAGGAGCGATGGCAGTATCAGCGGCGCAATTATCGTCAACCAGGACATCACCGAACGCAAGCAGGCGGAAGAGCAGATTCGTTATCTGGCTTTTTACGACACTTTGACGCAACTGCCCAACCGCCGCCTGCTCAATGACCGGATCGGGCAAGTAATGGCCGCCAGCAAGCGTAGTGGCCTGTATGGTGCATTGATGTTCCTCGATCTGGATAACTTCAAACCGCTCAATGATACGCATGGGCATGACGTGGGCGATTTGCTGCTGGTGGAAGTCGCACACCGCATTGCCAGTTGTGTGCGTGAAGTGGATACCGTCGCGCGTTTCGGCGGAGATGAATTTGTGGTGATGCTCAGCGAGCTGGATGCGGATAAAAACGAATCTGCCGAGCAGGTGGGTGCCGTGGCGGAAAAAATCCGCGCCACTCTGGCCGAGCCCTATTTGCTGACATTCAAACAAGAAGGGGATGCGGAGATTACCGTCGTGCATCACTGCACGTCGAGTATCGGCGTGGCATTGTTCATCAACCACGAAGCCGGCCCGGAGGATGTTGTCAAGTGGGCCGACATCGCGATGTATCAGGCGAAAGAGGGCGGGCGCAACCGGGTGCATTTCTACGGCTCGTGACCTCGGCACCTCTTGAAAACTTCCGGGCAATCCCCAGATACGGAAATACACTTATATCCCAAAAACGTAATGGCCACGGATTAACACGGATATCCACGGATGATTTATCGAGGAATCGGCTAAATGGCTGCCAAGTTGTTAAGAGCCTATTCCTTTGGCGGTTTTATCAGTGTCAATCCGTGTTCATCTGTGGCTAATCGCTTTTTCTGGTTTATCAATTAAACGGAGACAACATGACTGAAAACGCAACCACCAACCGCGAGACTCTGGGCTTCCAGACCGAGGTGAAACAGCTGCTGCAACTGATGATTCACTCGCTGTATTCCAACCGCGAGATTTTCCTGCGAGAACTGATTTCCAACGCTTCCGATGCGTGCGACAAGCTGCGCTTCGAGGGGTTGCACAACGCGGCCTTGTTCGAAAACGATTCGGATATGGCTATCCGTATCGGCTACGACAAGGCGGCGCACACGCTGACCATTACGGACAACGGCGTCGGCATGAGCCGCGATGAGGTCATCAGCAACCTCGGCACCATCGCCAAGTCGGGCACGCGCGAATTCTTCTCGCGGCTGTCCGGCGACCAGCAGAAGGATGCAGGTCTGATCGGCCAGTTCGGCGTGGGGTTCTATTCCGCGTTCATTGTCGCGGACAAGGTGACGGTGCTGACGCGCCGTGCCGGCGAGAATGCGGATCAGGGGGTGCGCTGGGAATCCGACGGCGGCGGCGAGTTCTCCATCGAGATGGTGGAGAAAAAATCGCGCGGCACCGAGATCACGCTGCACCTGCGCGATGATCAGGACGACCTGCTGGACGGTTACAAGCTGCGCGACATTATCCGCAAGTATTCCAACCATATCGTCCAGCCCATCCTGATGAACAAGGAAGAATGGAAAGACGGCGCACAGCAGATCACCGGTGAGGATGAGACCGTCAATCAGGCGTCGGCATTGTGGGCGCGCAGCAAGAACGAGATCACCGACGAGCAGTACCAGGAGTTCTACAAGCATGTCGGGCACGACTTCGAAGACCCGCTGGCGTGGACGCATGTCCGTGTCGAGGGGCGTCAGGAATATACGCAGTTGCTCTACATTCCGGCGCATGCGCCGTTCGACCTGTGGGATCGCCAGTCCCGTCATGGCGTCAAGCTGTATGTGCGGCGCGTGTTCATCATGGACGACGCCGAGCAATTGATGCCGCAATATTTGCGCTTCGTGCGCGGGGTGGTTGATTCCAGCGACCTGCCGCTGAACGTGTCGCGCGAGATATTGCAGGAGTCCAAGGACATCGAGGCGATCCGCAAGGGTTGCACGGGCAAGGTGCTGGGGCTGCTCGCCGAGCTTGCCGAAAATGACCCAGAAAAATACACAACATTTTGGGGCGAGTTCGGCAAGGCGCTGAAAGAAGGCATCGGTGAGGATTTCGCCAACAAGGACAAGATCGCCGGGCTGCTGCGTTTCGCCTCGACGCATGCCGATACGCCGGATGAAACCGTGTCGCTGAAGGATTACATCGCGCGCATGAAGGAAGGCCAGGAGAAAATCTATTACGTCACCGCCGAGACCTTCAACGCGGCGAAGAACAGCCCGCATCTGGAAGTGTTCCGCAAGAAGGGCATCGAAGTGCTGCTGATGTCCGACCGCGTGGACGAATGGGCATTGAGTCACCTCACCGAGTTCGACGGCAAGCCGCTGGCTTCGGTGGCGAAGGGGGGCCTCGATCTGGGCAAGCTGGAAGACGAGGCCGAGAAGCAGGCGCAGGAAAAAGAGGCGGGCGAGTTCAAGGAACTCGCCGATAAAATCAAGGCCAGCCTCGCCGGGCGCGTCAAGGAAGTGCGCGTCACGCACCGCCTGACCGATTCGCCTGCCTGTCTGGTGACCGAGGAGCACGACCTGAGCGGTAATCTGGCGCGGATGCTCAAGGCAGCCGGCCAGAATGCGCCCGTTTCGCAGCCCACCCTGGAGATCAACCCGCAGCATCCGGTGGTGTTGCGCCTGAAATCCGAGGAAAAGCGCTTCGACGACTGGGCGGCGGTGCTGTTCGATCAGGCCTTGCTCGCCGAAGGCGGGCAGCTCGACGACCCGGCGGCCTTCGTCAAGCGCATCAATCAGTTGATGCTGGAACTGGGCGGCTGATCCTTAAAGCCTGTTTTTACCACGAAGATCACGAAGAATTTCCAGGCGCATATTAAAAGCTGCTTGGCCGCAAGATGGCTTTTTATTTCTTCGTGCGCTTCGTGTTCTTCGTGGTGAAGCGCTTTTCCAGGGTGTAGCGTGCGCTGCGCGCACGACAACACAACCAGAAACCGTGCGCGCAGCGCACGCTACCGATCTGTTTTTACCACGAAGATCACGAAGAATTTCCGGGCGTGCATTGAAAGTCGCCCGGCCAAAAAATGGCTTTTATTTCCTCGTAATTCTTCGTGGTGGAACGCTTTTTCAGTTTCATGCAGGATACCCGCGTCCCTTGTGCTAGAATGCGCCCCCTTTTCACATAGCAAGGCAGTTCCCATGTCCCGCGAAATCCGCAATATCGCCATCATCGCCCACGT
>JAUYGW010000037.1 GCA_030690245.1 Gallionella sp.
TAAAGGCATCGCCCAGAATCCCGTGCGCTTCTTGCAAAAAACCGCCAGTTAACAGGGTGGCGAATATTGGTGAGGGTGAGGCGATGATTAGCCTCACCCTTTATTATTTGCAGTTGAAAGCTTCAATTATTTTGTAGTTCGGAAAAACATGATTTCCAGTGTACTGAAAAGTGTCTTTGGTAGCCGTAACGACCGCTTGATCAAGCAATACCGCGCTACCGTAAAAACCATCAACAAGTTCGAAGCCGATATCGCCAAATTGAGCGATGAGGGGTTGCGCGGGAAAACCGACAGCTTCAGGCAGCGCTTTGCGCAGGGTGAAACGCTCGACGCGCTGCTGCCGGAGGCGTTTGCCGTGGTGCGCGAGGCCGGCACCCGCGCATTGGGGTTGCGCCATTACGATGAGCAGCTGATCGGCGGAATGGTGCTGCATTACGGCAAGATCGCCGAGATGCGCACCGGCGAAGGCAAAACCTTGATGGCGACCCTGCCGGTCTACCTGAATGCGATTTCCGGCAAGGGCGTGCATGTCGTGACGGTGAACGATTACCTCGCCAGCCGCGATGCCGAGTGGATGGGCAAGCTGTACCGCTTCCTCGGCCTGTCGGTCGGCGTGATCCTGTCGCAGATGCCGTCGGAAAACAAGCAGGCCGCCTACGCCGCCGATGTCACCTACGGCACCAACAACGAATTCGGCTTCGACTACCTGCGCGACAACATGGCGACGCAGGTTTCCGAGCGCTACCAGCGCCCGCTCAACTATGCCATCGTGGATGAGGTGGACTCGATCCTGATCGACGAGGCGCGCACGCCGCTGATCATCTCCGGCCAGGCCGAAGACAATGTCGATATCTATCAGCGCATGGACAAGCTGGCCCCGCAGCTGCAACGCCAGGCTGCGGAAGACGGGCCGGGCGACTTCAGCGTGGATGAAAAAAACCACCAGATATTACTCACCGAACCCGGCCACGAACGGGCGGAGGCGCTGCTTGCCGAGGCCGGCCTGTTGCCGGATGGCGGCAGCCTGTACGACCCCGCCAACATCACGCTGATTCACCACCTGTATGCGGCATTGCGCGCGCACAACCTGTATCACCGCGACCAGCATTACGTCGTACAGGACGGCGAAGTCACCATCGTGGACGAATTCACCGGGCGTTTGATGTCCGGACGGCGCTGGTCGGACGGCCTGCACCAGGCGGTGGAAGCGAAAGAGGGCGTCGCGATCCAGAAGGAAAACCAGACGCTGGCCTCGATCACCTTCCAGAATTATTTCCGCATGTACCACAAGCTGGCCGGCATGACCGGCACGGCGGATACCGAGGCGTACGAGTTCCAGCAGATCTACAGCCTGGAAACCGTGATCGTTCCGCCGCATCGCCCGACCATCCGCAAGGACATGATGGACAAGGTCTATCTCACCGCCAAGGAGAAATACCAGGCGGTGATCGATGACGTCAAGGAATGCTACGAGCGCGGTCAGCCGGTGCTGGTGGGCACGACCTCGATCGAAAACTCGGAGCTGCTGTCGCATCTGCTGGAAAAGGACAAGCTGCCGCACCAGGTGCTGAACGCCAAGCAGCACGCGCGTGAGGCGGAGATTGTCGCGCAGGCCGGGCGGCCCAAGATGGTCACCATCGCCACCAACATGGCCGGACGCGGCACGGATATCGTGCTGGGCGGCAATACCGAGAAAACGATCGAGCACATCCGCGCCGACGAAAGCCTGGACGAGGCCGCCAGGGAACAGCGCATCGAACAGTTGAAATCCGAATGGCAACAGTTGCATCAGCAGGTGCTGGCGAGCGGCGGGTTACACATCATCGGCACCGAACGGCACGAGTCGCGCCGCGTGGACAACCAGTTGCGCGGCCGCTCGGGACGCCAGGGCGACCCCGGTTCCAGCCGCTTCTATCTGTCGCTGGAAGATCCTCTGTTGCGCATCTTCGCCTCCGATCGCGTCGCGGCGATCATGAACAAATTCAAGCTGCCGGAGGGCGAGGCCATCGAGCATAGCTGGGTCACGCGCGCGCTCGAAAATGCGCAGCGCAAAGTCGAGGCGCGCAACTTCGACATGCGCAAGCAGATCCTCGAGTATGACGATGTCTCCAACGACCAGCGCAAGGTGATCTATCAGCAGCGCAGCGAACTGCTGGAAAGCACGGATATTTCCGAAACCATCCAGGCGATGCGCGAGGGGGTGCTGGAAGACACCATCAGCCAGCACATTCCGCCGGGCAGCATGGAAGAGCAATGGGATGCGCACTCGCTGGAAAAGGTATTGGCTGCCGAGTTCCGCCTGGAATTGCCGCTGGTGCAGTGGCTGGAGGAAGACAAGCAGTTCAATGAAGCGGCGCTGCGCGCCCGTGTCATCGAACAGGCGCAGCAGCAATATCAGGCCAAGGTCGATACGGTGGGCGCGGAAGTCATGCACCACTACGAGCGCGCCATGATGCTGCAAAGCCTGGATACGCACTGGCGCGAACATCTGGCCGCGCTGGATCATCTGCGCCAGGGCATCCATTTGCGCGGCTATGCGCAAAAGAATCCCAAGCAGGAATACAAGCGCGAGGCTTTCGAGCTATTTTCCCTGATGCTGGACGCCGTCAAGCGCGAAGTGACGCAGGTATTGATGACCGTGCAGGTGCGCAGCGAGGCGGATGTCGAGTCGGTAGAAGTGCCCCCCGCGCCGGAAAATGTGCAGTATCATCACGCCGATTATTCCGAAGCTCTTTTGGCCGGGCACCCGGACGAGGCGTTGGCGCACGATGCCCAGTCAACCGATGAAGAGCATAAACCGTTTATACGCGGCGGGCAGAAGGTGGGGCGCAACGATCCGTGCCCATGCGGATCGGGCAAGAAATTCAAGCAGTGCCATGGCAAATTGAGTTAATACGCAAAAGGAGAATGAGATGTCTTTAGTGATTGATGCGCTGCGCACCTCAACGATTACCGAGGAATTGAGCGATGCCGAGGTTGAGATACTCTCGCACCTGTTCGAAGTCCAGGATTACAAGTCCGGAGAAACCATCGTTCAGCCCGGCGAACCTCAACCGGACAACTTGTACATCCTGGCACATGGCGATATCGAAGTAAAAATCCAAAGCGCCGAAGGGAAATCCACCATCCACGTCCTCAAACCGGGCGACCTGGCGGGCATGATCACCTTCGTCGGCGGTGCGGCTTCGCAGGTCAGCGCGACCCTATGTGCCGTCGGCGACACCAAGGTGTTGAGCCTGGAGCGGTCAAAATTCGAGACGCTGATCAACAGCCATCCGATGATCGTGTACCGCGTCATGCGTGGCCTGGCGCGCAACATGCACGGCATCGTGCGGCGCATGAACACCGAATCGGTAGAGCTCAGCAACTACATTTACCGCACCCACGGACGCTACTAGGAAAAGTTTCATGCCGGTCAATCTGACACCGCCCGCCGCGGCACAACTGTTGCCCGTTGCGGGCGTTTCTTTGGGCGTCACCGAAGCGAACATCAAGCGCGAAAACCGCAAGGACCTGCTGGTGATGCAGTTAAGCGCGGGCGCGCGGGTTGCGGGCGTGTTCACCCAGAACCGCTTCTGTGCGGCGCCGGTGATCGTCGCGCGCGAACACCTCGCGCAAGCGGACGGCATCCGCGCGCTGGTGATCAACACCGGCAACGCGAATGCCGGAACCGGCGAACAGGGCATGCAGGACGCGCGCACCACCTGCGCGGCGCTGGCGGGCCTGCTGGGCTGCAAGGCTAGCCAAATCCTGCCGTTCTCCACCGGCGTGATCATGGAGCCGCTGCCGGTAGCCAAGATCGCCGCCGGCCTGCCCGGCTGCGTCGCGAACATGCGCGCCGACAACTGGTTCGACGCCGCGCACGCGATCATGACCACCGACATCGTCGCCAAGGCGGTTTCCAGGCAAGTAACGATAGACGGCGTGACCATCACCGTCACCGGCATCGCCAAAGGCTCCGGCATGATCCACCCAAACATGGCGACTATGCTCGGCTACATTGCCACCGATGCCGCAGTTGCGCAGCCGCTGTTGCAGCGAATGGTCACTGAGGCCGCCAACCGCTCGTTCAACTGCATCACCGTGGACGGCGACACCTCCACCAACGACGCGCTGATGCTGATCGCCACCGGCCAGGCCGCCCTGCCGGAAATCAGCGATGCCAGCGGCGCGGATTTCACCGCGTTGCAGGCTGCCGTCACCGACGTCGCAACCTATCTTGCGCAAGCCATCGTGCGCGACGGCGAAGGGGCGACCAAGTTCTTCACCGTGCAGGTTGAGGGTGGGAGGGACGAGGCCGAATGCAAGCAGATCGGCTACGCCATCGCGCGCTCGCCGCTGGTCAAGACCGCCTTCTTCGCCTCCGACCCCAACCTCGGAC
>JAUYGW010000039.1 GCA_030690245.1 Gallionella sp.
CGGTGACGAGGATGGTGTGTTCGTATTGCGCCGACAGGCTGTGGTCCTTGGTGACCACCGTCCAGCCGTCGCCGAGATGCTTGATGGCCGCCTTGCCCGCATTGATCATCGGCTCGATGGTGAAGGTCATGCCCGCTTCCAGTTTTATTCCGGTTTTCGGGCGGCCGTAATGCAACACCTGCGGCTCTTCATGGAAACGCTTGCCGATGCCGTGTCCGCAGAACTCGCGCACCACGCTGTAGCCGAGCGGTTCGACGAAGCTCTGGATGGCATGGCCGATGTCGCCCAGATGCGTGCCCGGCTTGGCCATGCGGATGCCGCGCCAGAGCGCCTGCCAGGTGGCTTCGCACAAGCGCCTGGCCTGGATCGACGGTTCGCCGACATAGAACATCCGGCTGCTGTCGCCGTGGTAACCGTCCTTGATGACGGTGACGTCCAGATTGACGATGTCGCCGCTCTTGAGCGCCTTGTCGCCCGGTACGCCGTGGCATATCTGATGGTTGATCGAGGTGCAGATCGATTTGGGGTAGGGCACATGCCCGTGTGGCGCGTAATTGAGCGGTGCGGGGATGCCATGTTGCACATTGACGATGAAGTCGTGGCACAGCTTGTCCAGCTCGCTGGTCGTCACGCCGGCCTTGACGAAGGGGGTGATGTAGTCGAGCACCTCGCTGGTCAGGCGGCCGGCAACGCGCATTTTCTCGATTTCTTGCGGGGTCTTGATGGATACGGACATATTTTTATGGGGTGCAGCTTTCAGGATGGCCGAGAATATCACGCGATCCGGATTGCCGACAATCGTGATCAGGAACTAAACTTGCGCGCATTTGACTAACCGCTGTAACAAATTTTTGGCAATGCGGCAAACTTGAACAACCTCACAACGGAGACAACATGAAAAAATCGTTAGCAATCGCCTTATTTCTTTCCGCCAGTATGAATGCCTATGCCGTGGATAGCGGCGCGGTATTAGGCGGCGCTATCGGCGGCGCAGCCGGTGCGGCGGTGGGTTACAACATGGGTGGACAGAATGGCGCGATTTTCGGCGCCGCGCTTGGCGGTGCAACCGGCGCGGCAATCGGAAGCAAGCCCAGCGCACCAGTAGTACAAGCTGCACCAGTACAAGTTGCCGTTCCAGTAGCGCAATACGACGAAGAAGATCATCATAAGCATGAAAAAAATCGCGGCCACCAAAACAAGCATGACCGTAGGGATTGATTAACCACGATTCGTGGTAATACAAAAAGGCACGGCAACGTGCCTTTTTGTCGCTATAGAGGAGTTGAATAATAAGGGGCTCGAATTTCCTTCAAAGCCGAACGTCCGTAACGTGTCGAAGCACCATGTCGCGTCGGGCCGCTTTCAGCCAGCGAAAATATTTGTTGCTGGTGGAAGCTTTGCGGCGGTCAGTTCGTTGTAGCGAATGCGTTCTCTGTACCAAGCAGATGTTCGCCCCCCTTAAAATCCAGAACACCCTCGAACAAAGGTCAAAAAGCTACCAGCCACTCATGGATTCGCTTTTATTAAGCTTAGGGTGCGTCAAAAATTCAAGCATGTCCGTAATTTTGTGTATATCGTGAAGGACCGCTAAGGGCGGATGCCATCAGGAAGTACCTGGCCAACAGTTGAAGTTAACAACGTAGGGAGCAAGCATGGCAAACCAGCCAACTGTCGAAACCCTCGCCTTCACCGACCCGGTTTGTACCTGGTGTTGGGGCAGCGAACCGGTGCTGCGCCAGATGGAAACCTGGTACGGCGCCAGTGTGCACATCCGCTATGTGATGGGGGGGCTGGTGGAGGATATTCGCGCCTTCTACGACCGCACCAATGACATCGGCGGTGACCCGGAGCGATCCAATGCCCAGATTGCTCGCCATTGGCTGGAAGCCTCGGAACGTCATGGCATGCCGGTGCGCATCGAAGGCTTCCGGCTGTTCACTGCAGAGACCGTTTCCACTTATCCGCAGAACATCGCCTTCAAGGCGGCCGAACTGACCGACTCCAGCCTGGCCGTTCGCTACCTGCGACGCATCCGCGAGGCCTCCGCTGCCGAGGCGCGTGAGACCGGTCGCCGCGAGGTTCTCATCGAACTAGCCAGTGAGGCTGGCCTTGATGTGGCGGCGTTCATCGGCCACCTCAACGACGGTTCCGCCGAACGTGCCTTCCGGGAGAATCTTGAGATGACGCACCACTACGGTGTCCGCGGTTTTCCGACCTTCCTGTTCCGGCATGGCAACAAGGAACTGCTGCTGCGCGGCTACCAGAGTTTCCGCGCCATGCAAGCCGTCATCGACACTTTGAGCGGTGGCACGCTTCAGGCGCGAACGCCGGAAAAGAGTGCGGAAAATGTGCTCGGATTCATCCGGACATATGGCCGTGTGGCGCCGGTGGAGCTGGCCACCGTGTTCGATCTTGCAGCGGGTGAGCTAAAGACCATCCTTGCAGGGCTGGCAGAGGAAGGCCGCATCCGTCGTGTGGCGGCGGGTAATGGATGCTTCTGGAAGCCGCTAGCATCAGGCCATTCTTGCGATCCGGAAACAGGCATCTGTGCGTTCTGACAGGATGAATGGCCTTGACTCTGGTTCGCATAGTGGAGCGGTACAGTATCTGCAATGCGCCGGGAGCCCCGTACCTCACGGGTGTCCGATGCCTGGTAATCTGAGCAAATTACCTGAATGCAAAACTTCAACGATCGCTTATATGAACCCAAATTGTTCATTAGAACAGCAAACTGCCGTGGGAGCGGCTTTAGCCGCGAAGTATCGTGAATTTCATGGTGTGCAATCGCGGCTAAAGCCGCTCCCACATGTGGTGCGTTTTAATAACTAGCGAGGCTTCGCTAATAATGGAATGGACGCCCACTACCCTAAGCGGCATCAAAGTGCCAAAGTAGTGGTGCAGTAAAGCCCACTAAATAGAGAGGAGCGTCCATCATGAAGATTACTACGATAGGCATCGATTTGGCAAAGGAAGTGTTCCA
>JAUYGW010000043.1 GCA_030690245.1 Gallionella sp.
ATTATCAAGATACTCGTTATGAGATTCTTCGTTTTGCATTATGCCTTTCTCCGCTGCATTCCCTGCCCCAGATCGCTTACCTGAGACTTAAGAGCAGCATCTTTCATATTATATTGCGTCAGGCTCGGACGAATAGAGCGCTGCACCCGGTTTTTTCTGGAGCGGGTCAGCAATCCTTCGCCTTCGGCTTCTCCCAACGTTTGAATTCACCGGCCTGTGCGGCTTTCGTCCAGTCCCGCTTGAGCGCAGGGTAGGGCCGTGGCTAAGAAAGCGTTTCCCAAGCCCCCTTTTCTATTGACGTTTCACCGACTACGGCGTTCCAAGCGTCGCAGTTGGGATGGAGTCGGTATTCGTAATCACGCGGCGCTGCGGCAGGTAATCAAGAAGCAGATCCGTTTCATTTTTGACCACGCTGTAACACTCGCAACTCAGCGTTTCAAGTTTTGGCCGGTCAAGCACCTTGATCAATCCACGCGAATATGAAATCACGCCTAACTGCTGCAATTTTAATGCGGCCTGAGTGACGCCTTCGCGGCGAACGCCGAGCATGTTGCTGATGAATTCCTGGGTCATCGTCAAGTGGTTATGTGAAAGACGATCCATGGAAAGCAGGAGCCAGCGGCAGAGCTGTTGGTCGATCGAATGGTGCCGGTTGCAAACTGCGGTCTGAGAGACTTGCGTGATCAGGGCCTGCGTGTAGCGAAGCATCAGCAGCAGCAACTGGCCGTGGCGATTGAACTCCTCTTTCACCCGCAGTCTGGGGAGTCGATAGGCGTAACCGGCGCTTTGTACCAGTGACCGGTTCGGCGTGCTCTCGCCGCCCAGAAACAAAGTGATGCCTAGCAACCCCTCGTTGCCCACCACGGAGATCGCGGTCGATGCCCCGTTTTCCATCAAATACTGCAGCGAGACTATGGAGTCGGTGGGAAAGTAAACGTGACGCATGGGGCGTCGGGATTCATATAGGAGCGCGCGCAACGGCAGTGGTACCAGTTCCAGGTATGGAAACAAACGGCCTTGAACTTCAGGCGACAAGGCCGCCAGAAGATGATTGTGATGCGGCTGGGGTTTGGCGGACATTTCGGCGCTTTTGGAACTGAGTAGTTAGCAGGCTGTTGAAATTCTACTCAGGACGGTAATAAATAGCTAATAGCGGTAGCGTCACCAACTACAACTCATTGAAGCGTAAATACTACCATTTGGTATAACTGGCTGCCTGTGCAGCTTTGTGTGTCGAAATTGAGAATTTCAACAGCCTGTTAGAGATTACCCGATCACAGCCGCTTGAGCGCACTTTTTGTCACGCGCGAATTCGGTACAGTAGCCCACAGATGGTGAAGGCTCTGAGAACTCGTATGAGACGAGCCTATGCATGACTTAGCAGCCCAACGTAAAAGCAAGGGGCTGCACGCTTTTGCGCAGGAATCTTCACCCAATAAAATTGACACCTGATTAAGCCAACTGATTTTCATACGTTGCTGGCGACTGAGATGTGCCGAACACTACCTTGGATAGCTTCTTCTTTCGCTTCTCAATCTCACCCGAAAGCCGGATGAGAACATCATGTCCGATATCGGACCCATCTATGGTGATGGAGCCAAATTCGGTACCGTCAATTCTTGGTCTCATGATGGCACTAGCGGCCTGCTGTTTGTGTGACCCGCTTGGCGAGCTTCGGCGAAGCCGGGCCTGATGAGACGATGTCCTCTCGGGGCTAGTGCCCGGCGGGGTGATGGCTCATCAAACGGTCGATATAGGCAATCGAAACCGCAGAAACAATAAAGGCCATGTGAATGACGGTCTGCCATAACAGGGTTTTATCATCCATGTTGGGCGCATTGATGAACGATTTCAGCAGGTGGATGGATGAAATCCCGATGATGTCCGTGGCGAGATTAACTTTCAGCACGTTGGCATTGACGTGCGACAGCCACTCCGGCTCGTCCGGATGGCCTTCCAGGTTCAGGCGCGACACGAAAGTTTCATAGCCGCCGACGATGACCATGATGAGCAGGTTGGAAATCATCACCACGTCGATCAGCCCCAGCACAATGAGCATGATCGATTCTTCGGTCATCGTCATCGTGCCCATGACCAGATGCTCCAGCTCGACCATGAAGTGCACCACATAGACGCACTGGGCGACGATCAGGCCGAGATACAGCGGCACTTGCAGCCAGCGGCTGCCGAACAGTACCGTGGAGAGCACTTTACCGCGTCGCTCGGCGGGTGGAACGGAGGCAGGTGTAGTCATGGTGTCGTATCGGGGCCGTTGCGGAAATATGCGCAATTTTAACGGATCGCCACGAAATACGGTGGCCTAATGTATCGCACCCTGCAAATGGCGGCTTTTGTTTATAATCCGCCATCTTCAGGAAGCCCGACATGAACCCGTTGAACATCGTCATCCTCGCTGCCGGCAAAGGCACGCGCATGTATTCCGAAAACCCCAAGGTATTGCACGCACTGGCAGGCAAGCCGCTGGTTCAGCATGTGCTGGATTGCGCGATCGCGCTCCAGCCGCAGCAGGTTTGCGTGGTGTACGGCCATGGCGGCGAAGCCGTGCCGAAGGCGATGCAGCAGTACCCAGCGAAGTTCGTCATTCAGGAGCCGCAACTCGGCACCGGACATGCAGTGCAACAGGCGATACCGCATCTCGCCGATGCCGGGCAGACGCTGGTACTGTACGGGGATGTGCCGCTGATCCAGCACAGTACGCTGCACCAGATGCAGCAGGCAGGCGACGGCCTGGTGTTGCTGACGGTCGATCTGGATAATCCGGCAGGCTATGGGCGCATCGTGCGCAACGAGCAGGGCGATGTGCTCAGCATCGTCGAGGAAAAAGATGCGTCGCCCGAGCAGCGTGAAATCAGGGAAGTGAATACCGGCATCCTGCTTGCGCCGACCGGCAAACTGCGCGAGTGGCTGGCCAACCTGCAAAACGACAACGCGCAGGGCGAATACTACCTGACCGATATCGTCGCCATGGCGGTGCGGCAAGGTATCGCGGTACACACCGTGCAGCCCGCCCATGAATGGGAAATCCACGGGGTAAACAGCAAGGCGCAGCTGGCGGTATTGGAGCGCGCCTGGCAGCAGGTCGAGGCGAGCCGTTTGCTGGCGCACGGCGTGACGCTCGCCGATGCGGCGCGCATCGATGTGCGCGGCAAGCTGAGTTGCGGGCGCGATGTCGAGATCGATGTCGGCTGCATTTTCGAAGGCGAGGTGCGTTTGGGCAATAACGTGCAGGTGGGGGCTTACAGCATCGTCAGGAATGCCAGCATCGCCGACGGCACCCTTATTGCGCCTTACAGCCTGATCGACAGCAGCAAAGTGGGCGCTAACTGCCATATCGGCCCCTACGCGCGTTTGCGCCCCGGCACCAAGCTGCACGACGGGGTGCATATCGGCAATTTCGTCGAGGTCAAGAACAGCGAGATCGCGGCAAACAGCAAGGCGAACCATTTGAGCTACATCGGCGACAGCACCATCGGCAGCCGCGTGAATATCGGCGCGGGCACCATCACCTGCAATTACGATGGCGCGAACAAGTACCGCACCGTCATCGAGGACGATGTGTTCATCGGCTCGGACACGCAACTGGTCGCGCCGGTAAGAGTGGGCAAGGGCGCGACCATAGGCGCCGGCTCCACCATCACCAAAGATGTGCCGCAGGGCGAACTCGCCCTGTCGCGCAGCAGGCAAACGACCATCAACGGATGGAAACGTCCAACGAAACAAATAGGTGAGAAAAAATGAACCTGGGCTTTGTAGGTGCGAATTCATTCGCACACATGATGAATCGAGTGCGAATGAATTCGCACCTACACGCTACCCTTTCCCCTTCCCCCTTCACTGGAATCTGAATATGTGCGGAATCGTAGGCGCAGTGGCGCGATGCAACGTGGTGCCGATCTTGCTGGAAGGGCTGCAACGCCTGGAATATCGCGGTTATGACTCCGCCGGATTGGTGGTGGTGCATGACGGTCAACTCGAGCGGGTGCGCAGCAACGGAAGGGTGGCCGAGCTTACCGAGAAAAGCGCGGCGACCCACGGCCTGATCGGCATCGCGCATACGCGCTGGGCGACGCATGGCGCCCCGAGCGAACGCAATGCCCATCCGCATATCAGCAAGAATCATATTGCCGTGGTGCATAACGGCATCATCGAGAACTATGAAGCGTTGCGCACCCGCCTGACCGCCGCAGGCTATGAGTTCACTTCCGATACCGATACCGAGGTCATCGCGCACCTGATCCACAGTCATTATGCGCGCGGCAATTCGTTGCTGGCCGCAACGCAGGCGGCGCTTGCCGAGTTGGTGGGCGCTTACGCCATCGGCGTGATCGCGGCGGACAGCCCCGATCAACTGATCTGCGCGCGGCGCGGCAGCCCGCTGTTATTGGGCGTGGGCAGCGGGGAGTATTTCGTTGCCTCGGATGTTTCCGCGCTGCTGCCGGTGACGCGCCAGGTGGTGTATCTCGAAGAGGGCGACGTGGTCGAGCTGGGGCGGCTGGGTTACCGGATTTTCGATGCGCAGGGAACGCAGGTCGAGCGCGCCGTGCAGACCAGCGAACTGAGCAACGAGAGCGTCGAGCTCGGCGAGTATCGCCACTACATGCAGAAGGAAATCCACGAGCAGCCGCAGGCGCTGGCCGACACGCTCGAATCTGTGTGCAACAGCCAGTCGCTGGTGCCCGGCATCTTCGGCGCGGATGCGGCGGCGACTTTTGCCGATATCGACAGCATCCTGATCCTGGCTTGCGGTACCAGCCATCATGCCGGCCTGGTGGCGCGCTACTGGCTGGAGGAAATCGCCGGCATCCGTTGCAGCGTGGAGATCGCCAGCGAAT